>JAIDNJ010000037.1 GCA_029063895.1 Muribaculaceae bacterium
AGGATTGTCTTATGGTGTAATGGTAGCACTGCAGTTTTTGGTTCTGCCTGTCTTGGTTCGAATCCAGGTAAGACAACATGAAAGGAGTAAGGTCAATACCCTACTCCTTTTTCATTTATATTCCAATCATTTATCATTTGACGATATTGACTGGATGAAGGTTACGATATCGGCAAGAACATCGATAGAAAATGTTTCTTCAATATTTTTGTATTCCTCAACATTACCGGTAACAGCGTGTTGCATCAGATGATTCAAGTGGGGATAGGTCATTATTTTTGCATCGGGGGCAAAACAAGATGCCGCTTCACTGTTAAGTTCTGACGGTACCTGACGGTCTTTTTCGCCATAAATCAAAAAAGCCGGAATCTTCAATGACTTCAAATCATCGGCAGGATTGTACCCGAGGAAATACATCATCCAATAATTGTCAGCTTTGGCTGTCAATACACTTTTCAATGAATTGGCAAGATTAATTGTTATCATACTTGACTCATATCCGGGATAAAATTCCTCAATCAGAGTGTCGTCCACTGTTGTGATGTCAGGATTTTTCAGTTTGTATTCAAAGACCTTTGCAATAGCGCTTCTAAAATTCTCGGCATCGGTCTCGGACACCCCCGACTTCATGAGGGCAACCTTATTTTGATAGGCGATAATATCTTTTCCCTGAATCGAGGGTCCGGCTATAGAGACTATAAAATCGGGGCCATCTTCTTTAGCTCCAAGCATATATGCTATCAGTCCACCCTCGCTATGACCGAGAATACCGGTTGCCCCAAATCGATTTTGAGCACGAACCCAATTGATTACCGCCTCGGCATCCCCTGCAAAATCGGCAGTGGTAGCCGTCAAAACCTCTCCAGTCGATTCTCCCACGCCTCGGTCATCATATCTAAGAGATGCTATGCCGTGGCATGCAAGATAATCGGCTATAACCGCAAACGGTTTATGTTCAAACAATTCCTCATCGCGATTTTGTTGTCCACTTCCGGTAACCATCACGACTATCGGAGTCGACACATCGGAATCGGCAGGTATTGTCAGAGTCCCGGCAAGAACCGCCCCACCTTTATCATTACTAATCATAACTTCCTCGGTTTGATAAGGGAACGGAGGTTGAGGAGTCTGGGGCCGACTTGTTTTACCCACAGTTTTTGAAAGTATAAGAGGGAGCTTGACCGGTCCCTGAATAAATGTGCCGATAATGCTGTCTCCTTTCAAACGACCTGAATATCTCACCATCAGTTTTTTGACTGTCAGGTTAATTGAATCGCCCGATAAATATATTTTTTCACACTCAATAGATTCAGCACCCTGATCGGGTGAATCCATTGTTATTTTGTCGGGAGAAATATGAAAGATGAGCCTTAAAGAGTGACCGCCCAAATCAAGTTTACCATTCCACCGGCCATCGATGGTTTGTGCACGACAGCCCGAGAAAAATATCAACGATGATAAAACCATGACTAATAAAAATGATAGTCTTCCCATAATCCTGACAAGTTATAGTTATTATTTGCAAAAATAATAAAAAACACCGACTATTTTAATTGGCGATAAAGAATAAATCTCAATTTTATTTTATAAATTTGTGTTATTAAGGCAAGTCTTCACAAATCAGGTGAATCATCTTGCCAAACAATCATTATAACATCCAACCGTATCCAATGAAAAAATTCATCATAATTGCAGTATTACTATTGACAGCCATCAATATTAACGCCCGTGAGGCACGATGGATAAGCGCTGACGATTCACTCAGCAACAAGATAAATACATGGATTGAATTTGAAAAGGATTTTAACTTAAAGAAGAAGCCTCGGGAAGCGTTTGTGAAAATTGCTGCCGATTCAAAATACTGGCTTTGGTTAAATGACTCGCTTGCAGTTTTTGAAGGCTGTCTCAAACGCGGACCCAATCCCAATGACGGATACTATGATCTCGTGGACATCGCACCTTTTCTAAAAAAAGGAGATAATAAACTTAAAATATTGCTGTGCTATTTCGGCAAACCGGGCTTCTCTCATAAAAACAGCGGAAAATCAGGTTTGATATTTGACGGTGAATCTATAGGGCTTACCAGTGACAGTACATGGCTAAGCCGACGACTGCCCGAATACGGAACCGCAGGATTACCCAAAACCAACTATCGGTTATCGGAATCAAACATACGTTATGATGCGCGTCTTCAAGGGTCGGGAGTGATGAAACCGTCGGTTGAACTCGGCAAATGGGGCGACGCACCGTGGAACGATTTGGTTGAACGCCCAATACCACAATGGCGTAATCACGGTATCGTTTATGCCGAGCCTGAAATCGGAAATGACGAACATGGTAACACGGTATTGTCTATCAATCTACCCTATAACATGCAGCTGACACCCGTAATCGAACTTACTGACGCAACAGGCAATACTGAAATCAAGCTAGAGACCGACCATGTTAAAGGTGGAAGTGCCGACTGTGTAAGAGCTGAATATGTAACACGACAAGGCAATCAAAAATATGAATCGCCAGGATGGATGAACGGTGACATACTCCGGATAATCTATCCCCATAATGCGCCCATAACCATTAACCGAGTCGGATACCGAGAAACCGGATATGACACAGACTTTGAAGGTAGCTTTGTTTGCAATGATACAACAATCAACCGATTTTGGGACAAAGCGATGCGCACCCTTTATGTGAACATGCGTGACAACTATTTTGATTGTCCCGACAGAGAAAGGGCTCAATGGTGGGGCGATGTCACCATATTGATGGGACAAAGTTTCTATCAATTATCACCCAAAGCCAATGCTCTAATGAGAAAAGCCATAAAAGAATTGGTAGACTGGCAAAAGCCCGACGGATCACTATATGCTCCGATTCCCTCAGAAAACTGGAGCAAGGAATTGCCGGCTCAATCATTGGCCTCGATAAGCCCTTACGGATTTACCTATTATTATTTACACACCGGCGATACAGCAACAATGAAATATGTATATGAGCCGGTTAAAAGGTATCTTGGTTTGTGGGAACTTGATCAGGACGGACTCACTGCTGAACGTAAAGGAGGCTGGGCATGGGGCGACTGGGGTACAAACACCGATATGAGGCTCATTCTTGCCGCATGGCATTACCTTGCCCTGAAATCGGCGATACAACTTGCTCAACTGAACAATAAACAGGAGGACATCGCCGGATATGAATCGAGAATGGACAGCATCGCATCAGCATTCAACCGGTGCTGGAACGGATTTGCCTACCGTCACCCATCCTATCAAGGTGCGACCGATGACCGCGTACAGGCAATGGCTGTCTTGACTGGTATAGCCGACAGTTCAAAATATGACCAGATATTCAAATTATTTGAGTCTCAAGAATATGCAAGTCCCTATATGGAAAAATATGTACTTGAGGCTTTGATGAAAATGGGTCACGGCGATTATGCAATCAAGCGATTTAAAAAGCGTTTTGGCGAGATGATATCCGATAAATCTCATTCAACACTCTTTGAAGGATGGCAGGAAGGAGGCTTTGGCGGTGGCTCTACCAACCATGCCTGGAGTGGCGGCATGCTCACTGTTATTGCCGAAAATGTTTGCGGAGTGCGTCCGCTGAGTCCTGGCTGGCAGGATTTTATCGTCAGTCCAACACCACTCATCAGTGAATGTGCAATTAAAATACCAACGGTAGCAGGAATGATAAAAGAGGCGTTCAATGATACCGATAGTTCATTCACACTAACGCTTAATGTTCCGGCAGGCACAAATGCAATAGTAAAACTTCCTGACACGAAATATAAGGAAGTGACGCTTAACGGCAAAATCATAAAGGCCAACGATATAAAGCCACTTGGCAAAGGTTCATATAAATTTCACTGTATCAAGTAGAAATATAAGTGGAAATGGTGCATTCATTCATGAGACGCCCGTTGTTGATTACAGCTTTAATAATCTCATCCTTTACCGCTCAGGCAAAGGACGGACGTATTGTTGTAACCGGAAAAATAAGCGACACAACCAATGATGCACTCGAATTTGTAACTATACGGCAAAAGGATGCATCAAAGATGACCGTCAGCGGCTTTGATGGGAAATATTCACTCACAGCCGAAAAAAAAGATACTGTCGATATTGTCTTTTCACTGATAGGTTACCGTGAAGTTATACGCCGACTTGTAAACGCTCCCGACACCGTAAGGCTGAATATCGTGATGAGACCGGCCGACTATACATTGCAGCAGGTTGAAATTACCGATTTCAAAAAACAAACCGATACAAGAACACGCATCGGGAAAAAAGCTGTCAGAAATGTCACATCACCATCGGGCAACGGAGTCGAGGATGTCATAACGACAATGCCAGGAGTATCGGCAAGCAATGAGATGTCACCGCGTTACTATGTGAGAGGTGGTAATTTTGACGAAAACGCTGTATATATCAACGGCATGGAGGTTTATCGTCCTATACTCGTGTCATCGGGACAGCAAGAAGGAATGAGCATAGTAAACCCATCGATGGTTCAGTCAATCGATTTCTCGGCCGGAGGCTTCGGCGCGGAATATGGCGACGTAATGTCATCAGTTCTTGATGTAACGTATGCCATGCCCGACAAACTCACCGGAAATATTGATATATCATTATCGGGAATCAACGCAAGTATAGGAGGCAACGCCGGAAAATTCAGCAATATACACGGATTTCGATTCCGCCGCAACTCCAATCTGCTTGCTTCCACCGACAACAAGGGGGAATATGATCCCCGCTTTATCGACTATCAAACCAACATGAGTCTTGACCTGTCAAAGTCGACCACCCTCAATCTAACCGGCGTTGTAGCGGTCAATGATTACCGGTTCACACCCGTAGACCGAAACACTTCGTTTGGTACAATGGTGAGACCTCGTAATTTCAAGGTATATTTTGACGGACGGGAACAGGACCGATTTACTACCATACTCGGAAACCTGAGTCTGACCCATCACTTTTCATCCAACAATTTTATAAAGGGAGGAATACATGGATTCAGCTCACGGGAAAAAATTGACTATGATATCACCGGTATGTATCGGCTCGAGGATAGCAATGTCCCAATCGACACTACCGAAACATTTTATGTAGGAGCTTACAACACATTTGCCAACGACCGCATGTCGCTGTCTATGATTAGCGGGGCAATCAGCGGCGGAATCGGACTCGGAGCCAATTCCCTGTCGGGAGGTGTTACCGTTTCCCGACAATCAGTAAGTCAGACGCTGGAATATTATGAATTGGCCGACTCGGTTACAGCCGACAACGATGTAACGCCCGAAAAGATGAAAACAGTTTATCGGACAACGGGAGATACCCGCTTTGACGCAACCCGTATTGCCGTCTTCATACAAGATACATACAGGGCTAATGCCGAGTCGGGATTATGGGTTCTTAATGCAGGTGTACGTTACAGCTATTTCAGTTTCAACCGGGAAAGCATTGTCTCGCCACGATTGTCTATAGCATTTGTCCCGGAAAAGGCCCGCAATGTCACGCTCAGGCTGTCAACCGGTATCTACTATCAATCACCTTTTTACAAAGAATTCAGATTTTTTGCCACCACTCCCGACAATATCGGTCGACTTGATTTGAACCGCAATATCAAATCACAGCGGTCGGCCCAGATCATTTTAGGAAGCGATGTTATCTTCAAAACTTTTGGACGACCATTCAAGTTTACAGCCGAAGCCTATTATAAACATCTCGACAATCTCGTGCCGTTTGAAATTGACAATCTGCAAGTAAACTATTCCGGGTTCAATTCAAACAAAGGATATGCGGCCGGAATCGACTTCAGATTATTCGGTCAGTTTGTTCCGGGAGTTGATTCATGGATTTCGGTAGGGCTGATGAAAACCGACGAGTCAACACCCGAAAGAAAACACATGCCACGGCCCACCGACCGACGATATGCCCTCTCGGTGTTTTTAAACGATTATATGCCGGGCTACAATCGACTTAAATTTAGCCTTAAAGGCGTCTTATATGATGGATTACCGACAGTAGCACCTCACTCGACTCGTGCCGACCGATATTTCAGGACTCCGGCCTACAAGCGTGTGGATGCAGGTATATCATTCGGTATCGTTGATAATCTTCATCACCCCGGCCGCGGTATGCTCTCCAACCTAAAAGGGATGTGGGCCGGTGTTGAGTTATTCAACATGTTTGACATGAACAACGTCTCAAACTATCTTTGGATTGGTCAAACAGATGGATCTTCGGTAGCTGTGCCCAACTATCTCACAGGGCGACGACTCAACCTGACTATAAAAATAGATTTCTAAGCTGTTGTAAAAGTAATCGTGCCGTCTGGGGCAATAGTAGCGTCGGCTACATAGTCGTTATTTTCGAGTCTGCACAGTTCATCAAGTGAGTCTATACGCTCAACGATAATCTGTCGCAACAGCTCCCCTCTCAATGTTTTAAGGCGATTTGCATTGGGTGTTTTACAATTACCCGCCGATATCATCTCAATAAAACCGGCTTTGGCTACACGTGCAATTTCCTTGATTCTGATCCAATCAAGTTCACGCTCGGCATCACCCGGTAAAAGATTGAGCACCTCATTTTCGCCATTACTTTTAAGCTCTTTCACAAGTAAATCAGTTACCTCATCTCTCCAATAAGTGGCAAAAGACTCATTTCCGGGAGCTAGTTTTGTTGTAAAGTCAAAACGATAGGACTTGACAATATCTGACGGTCTTAGTAAACCATAAAGTGATGAAATAATTCTTATTTTGCTATTGGACAACAGTTTATCTTCATCAGAAAGCATCGAATACCTAAAAGCCTTGAACACTACTCCGGTAAACGCCTCTATAGCCCGAGCACCGTGACGCTTATCACCAAACTCATAAATCACGTCATGAAGTCGGCGAGCCATAGGCAGACTGATTTTCACGGCCGAAGCCAATTGTTCGGCAGTCATGCCCCGGAGGGAAAACATAATGTCATCAACCTTCCAATCAAGCAAAGGTCTATTTTCAGGAGTCACGGTAACCACACGGTCACATGATGTCATTGTTTTTGATTCAGCTATAAGAATCAGCATATTTTTATTGTTGTTTTGAGAGTGTAAAAGTAATCAAAATGACCTAAACGGCCAAAAATAAACCATCACAAAAAAAGCACGGCGCCATCTTCACCTATTTTTTGATTTTAACTACTGAAAATACATCATTTTTGTGTAACTTTGTGGAAATTTTCTATAACCCCATCTATGGAAAAAGATATAACACTCGACGGCATAAATCTCCACTATTCGGTGGAGGGTTCAGGTTCACCCCTCATCCTAATGCACGGATGGGGCTGTGACCACACGACCGTCGCCTCTATAGCCCGCACCGCAGCATTGACTCATACCGTCTACAACGTTGACTTTCCCGGATTTGGACAGTCGACCGAGCCCGACAGCGTATGGGGTGTGGAACAATACACCCGGCTCATCGAGAACTTTGCCAAAGCTCTCGGCATAACGAGGCCCTCACTCGCAGGCCACTCTTTTGGAGGCCGAGTCGCTATTGTTTTTGCATCGCGTAACGATGTAGACAAACTGATACTTATCGATGCGGCCGGAGTCAAACCACGGCGATCATTAAAATACTATCTGAAAGTCTATTCGTTTAAACTCTCAAAACTGTTTTTCAAAGCAGTGCTTGGTCCCGAAAAAGCCCAAGCCCGAATCGAAAAAGAGCGTTCGCGCCGAGGATCGTCGGACTACCGGAATGCATCACCACGCATGCGCTCGATAATGAGCCGCGTTGTCAATGAGGACCTTTGCCATTTAATGCCGGCAATCAAAGCTCCAACCCTGCTCATATGGGGCGAGAACGACACCGCCACACCTCTTGCCGATGCAAAAAAGATGGAACGGCTCATACCCGATGCGGGTCTTGTCAGTTTTCCGGGCTGCGGTCATTACAGTTTTCTTGATAATCAGGCACAATTCTCGGCAGTGCTCAACAGTTTCCTGAAATCATAAATCACAGCAAATAAATCAACAATGTCAACCACAACAACCGTATATATAGTCGCAGGATTAACCGCACTTTTCTTTTGGATTCCGGCGATATTCATGACTCTGAAACGCGACCTCATGATGTTTCAGCAAAACTCCTACCGCCCCGAACGCTATTCGCGTTGGGCATCACAAAACGGAGAGTCGACCAGCATAACCCGCTGTTTCTATCTTTTTGCAACATTCTTCATGCTCGTGCCAATGATTCCATTTGTAATCTCGGCACCCGTAGCCGCTATCATCGCCATATGGTTTACGCTCACACTGCTGAAAGCACGCTACAAAAAGCCTCTCGTGTTCACACCCCGGGCACGCCGTCTGATGGGTGTCTCGCTATCTATCGCAGTCATCATTGTAGCTCTCACATGGTGGTTGACCGGCTTGCGTGGAGCCTGTGTAGCTGCTTATGCAACGCTCTTCATGTCCCAGCTCGTATTGTTGTGTGGTTACTCGGTACTCATTCCTGTCGAGAAATCAATCAACCAAAAATATCAGGATGAAGCTGCTTCAATATTAAGAAGCATGCCCGACCTGAAAATAATCGGAATCACAGGAAGTTATGGCAAGACAAGTACCAAACACTACCTGCAGCGCATACTCTCGGAAAAATATGAGACACTGATGACCCCGGGCAGCTTCAACACCACGCTTGGCGTCGTTCGCACGGTGAGAGAATATCTTAAACCCTATACCGAGGTATTTATTGTTGAGATGGGTGCGAAACAACCGGGCGATATCAAGGAAATATGTGATCTCGTTCATCCTCAGGCCGCAATTATTACCGCTGTCGGAGAACAACATCTCGAGACCTTCAAGACAATAGAAAATGTGCAGCGAACAAAATTTGAACTGTTTGACTCGCTTCCCAATGACGGATTTGCAGTCATCAACAACGATTTTGCAATGATTGCATCACACCCGACTCAGAACGGTCCCGAAACGATACGTTACGCAGTGAGCGATGCCAAAGGATGTGACGTAACGGCTACCGATATCGAGTATGACCGCCACGGTACAAACTTTACTTATGTGGGCAAAGATATTGAAATCAAATTCCGCACTCCCCTTGTAGGGCAATGTAACATTTCAAACTTGCTCGCAGCAATTACGGTAGCTCTTCATCTCGATGTTCCTGTTGAAAAAATTAAATATGCCGTCGAAAACATGGAACAAGTCGAGCACCGTCTCAACATGAAACATACCCCCGGCGGACTCACCATAATCGATGATGCATTCAACTCCAACCCCGACGGCTCACGCATGGCTCTTGATGTGCTTGCCCGCATGAACGGAGGCAAACGAATCATCATCACCCCCGGTATGATTGAACTAGGATCACGTCAGGAAGAACTCAACAACATGTTTGGTCAGCGCATAGCCAAATCGGCCGACGTGGCAATCATCGTGGGTCACTACAACCGTGACGCCATCACAGACGGCATCAGGAGCGCGGAATCGTTTGATGAAGAAAATCTTCACATAGTTGACTCGTTTACCGAGGCTCAGCGACTGCTTGTGACAATAGCACGTCCGGGCGATACCGTCCTCTATGAAAACGACCTACCTGATACATTCAAATAAATAAAATAATCAACGACATACATTCTGTTTCAAAGAGACTTATGAAAACCAATATCGCAGTATTTTTTGGCGGCCGTTCTACCGAGCACGAGATTTCAGTGATTTCGGCCAACCAGGCCATGCATGCCATCAACCGTGAACGTTTTGACGTCACTCCAATATATATCACCAAAGATGGCCGCTGGTTTACCGGTGACGCACTTCTTGACATCAAGGAATACAAAAATCCTAAAGAACTTCTTGCCAAATGTAAAGAAGTTTATATGCGTCCCGTCTTTGGCGACTACAAATTGTATTCAGTCAAGAAACCTATGTTTGGAAGCGATGTCGTAACAAATATCGACGTTGTGATACCGGTGTTACACGGTTCCAACGGTGAGGACGGTATTTTTGAAGGTGTGCTTGAGACGATCGGAATACCTTATGCCGGATGTAACACCCTGTCATCGGCCAACGGAATGGATAAAATCACCATGAAGATGATACTTCAGGCCAACGGCATTCCTGTTGTGAAATATGTTTGGTTCACTGACAAACAATGGTTCAATCAGCGGGATGCACGCATCGCCGAAATCGAGGAGAAAATAGGATATCCGGTCATTGTAAAGCCGGCCAATCTCGGCTCATCGGTAGGAATCAGCCGTGCTGCCGACCGCGAGGCTCTTATCGCAGCCGTTGATATGGCAAGCCGCTACTCGACACGAATTATCGTCGAGAAAATGGTTGACAATCTTCAGGAAATCAACTGCTCGGTATTGGGTGATTGTGACGAGTACACAATGTCGGTACTTGAAGAGCCTATCAAATCGGGTGAATTCCTGTCGTATGAAGACAAATATATCGGCGGTACAAAAGGCGCAAAAGGTATGCAGGCATCACAGAAACGCATACCGGCCGAACTCCCCGAAGATGAAACCGAGCGCATCAAATTTCTCGCCGGCGAAACATTCCGCGTATTGTCATGTCACGGAGTAAGCCGTGTCGATGTCATCGTCGACAGCAAGACACGCGAAATTTTTGTCAACGAAATCAACACTATCCCCGGCTCGCTTTCGTTCTACCTTTGGGAAGCGACAGGTATCAAGTTTGACAAACTGATGGAACGCCTCGTAGCACTGGCATTGAAACGCCACCGCGAAATGTCACACAAAACCGTATCCTATGACCAGAACATTTTTGCAATGGGAGGCGGTGTCAAGGGAGGCATCAAAAAATAAGGACAAATATTACAAGTTTTTTTGTAACTTTGCGAAAATTTTAGCAGCAAACAGAATTTTTCATGAAAAAATTTACCGAATACAGCAACTTTAATCTGTCGGAAATCAACCGCCGCGTTCTCTCAGACTGGAACGAAAATTCTTTATTTGAAAAAAGTATCACGGAGCGTGAAGGCTGCCCCTCATTCGTGTTTTTTGAAGGACCGCCATCGGCCAACGGTATGCCCGGTATCCACCACGTGATGGCCCGAACCATCAAGGATATTTTCTGCCGTTACAAAACGATGCAGGGTTTTCAGGTTAAACGTAAGGCCGGATGGGACACCCACGGACTCCCCGTTGAGCTTGGAGTGGAAAAATCGCTCGGAATCACCAAAGAAGATATCGGTACTAAAATTTCGGTAGACGACTATAACGAAGCTTGCCGCCGCGAAGTAATGAAATATACCCGCGAGTGGGAAACACTCACCAACTCGATGGGTTACTGGGTTGACATGAATGACCCGTATATTACATATGACAACCGATATATCGAGTCGGTTTGGTGGCTGCTCGGTCAAATATATAATAAAGGTCTTCTTTACAAGGGTTACACAATCCAGCCCTATTCGCCCGCGGCCGGTACCGGTCTTAGCTCGCACGAGCTCAACCAGCCCGGATGCTACCGTGATGTCAAGGATACGACCTGTATCGCTCAATTTCTCGCGCTCGACCCAATCGAATCGATGAAAGGCTGGGGTGAACCTTATTTCCTTGCATGGACAACCACTCCGTGGACACTCCCCTCAAACACAGCTCTTGCCGTCGGACCCCAGATCGAATATGATATCGTCCGCACCTATAATCCTTATTCAGGCAAAAAAGAGACTGTGGTTGTTGCCGACCCGCTTTTCAATACCCTGTTCAACCCAAAAGCCAAGGATATCGCACTTGAAGATTACAAGCCTGGCGATAAACTCATACCCTATCAGGTTGTTGAGAAAGTTAAAGGCTCGGATCTTGCCGGTCTTCACTATCAGCAATTGCTTCCGTGGGTCAAACCCGACGAAGGTGCATTCCGCGTCATCCCCGCCGACTATGTAACCGTTGAAGACGGTACAGGCATCGTTCATATTGCTGGTACATTTGGTGCCGATGACCTCCGTGTGTCAAAACTAAACGGTATTCCACCGCTTCATCTCATTGACCGTGACGGCAATCTGCGTCCAATGGTCGACCTTAAAGGTCGATTCTACATGCTCGACGAGCTCGACCCCGAGTTTGTCAAGGAGCGTGTCAATGTAGAGCTCTACACCCCGTGGCAAGGCAAATTTGTCAAGAATGCCTATGACCCGACCAAGACTGATGCCGACGAGACACTTGACGTGGAATTGTGCATGTTCATGAAACAAACCGACCGTGTTTTCAAAATCGAGAAACACGTCCACAATTATCCCCACTGCTGGCGTACAGACAAACCGGTGCTCTACTACCCTCTTGACAGCTGGTTTATCAAGTCAACAGCCGTGCGTGAACGTCTTATGGAACTCAACAAGGAAATCAAGTGGAAACCAGAAGCAACCGGAACAGGTCGCTTTGGCAAATGGCTTGAAAACCTTCAGGACTGGAACCTTTCACGTAGCCGCTACTGGGGTACTCCCCTGCCAATATGGCGCTCGGAAGACGGCAAATCGGAAATTTTCATCGACTCGGTTGAAAAGCTCTATAACGAGATTGAAAAATCAGTTGCTGCCGGTGTGATGAAGTCCAATCCGCTCAAAGAAAAAGGATTTGAACCGGGCGTGATGACAAAAGAAAATTATGAAAAAATCGATCTTCACCGTCCCTATGTCGATGACATCATCCTCGTTGACGACAAAGGTAACCCGATGAAGCGCGAACTCGACCTGCTCGACGTTTGGTTTGACTCGGGTTCGATGCCCTATGCTCAACACCACTATCCGTTTGAGAATAAAGAGGCCATCGAATCGGGCGATCTCTTCCCCGCCGACTTTATCGCCGAGGGTGTTGACCAAACCCGCGGATGGTTCTTCACACTCCATGCGATCGCCGGAATGGTATTTGACCGTTGCTCTTACAAAGCCGTTATCTCAAACGGTCTCGTTCTTGACAAGAACGGTAACAAGATGTCAAAACGACTTGGAAACGCGGTCAATCCGTTTGAAACAATCGAGCAATTTGGTTCAGACCCCGTTAGGTGGTATATGATTGCCAACTCGTCACCGTGGGATAACCTGAAATTTGACACGGCAGGTGTTCAGGAAGTGGCCCGTAAATTATTTGCCACATTGTTTAACACCTACAAATTCTTTGCACAATATGCCAATCTCGACGGTTTTACCGGCGCCGAACCTCTCGTGCCACTCAAAAACCGTCCGGAGTCAGACCGTTGGATCATATCACTTCTCAACACCCTTATAATTGAGGTAAAAGAGGCTCTTGACGACTATGAACCCACCAAGGCAGCCCGTGCAATCAACGAGTTTGTCGGCGACAACCTTTCAAACTGGTATGTTCGTCTCAACCGCAAACGTTTCTGGGGTAGCGACAATGACAGTGACAAGATGTCGGCCTATCAGACACTCTATCAGTGTCTTGAAACCATATCGCTGCTGATGGCACCCATCGCCCCGTTCTATTCTGACCAACTCTATCGCGACCTCACTTCAGTATCGGGCCACGACAACCGTTCGGTTCATCTTGCCAGCTTCCCCGAAGCCGATCCGTCGGCCATCGACAAGGAGCTCGAAAACCGTATGGACATTGCCCAGCGTCTCACCTCGATGGTACTCGCTCTGCGTCGCAAAGCCAACATCAAGGTGCGTCAGCCCCTCCAGGCAATGATGGTACCTGCCACCGATAAAAAACAGCGCGCCGAGATTGAATCAGTAAAAGATCTGATTCTCACCGAGGTAAATGTCAAGTCGCTCCAAATTCCCGATGATGACGAAAACATACTTGTGAAACGTGTAAAACCCGACTTCAAGAAGCTTGGCCCGAAACACGGCAAGTCGATGAAACAGGTTGCCGCCGCAATTACCTCGCTTTCACAGGCTCAGATACGTGATTTTGAACGTGCCGGCTCAATCAGTATCGTGTTGCCCGACAACACCGAGGCCGTTGTTGATGCCGCTGACGTTGAAATCATCTCGGAAGATATCCCCGGATGGATGGTAGCCAATGAAGGCAACCTCACCGTCGCTCTTGATATTACCGTCACACCTGAGTTACGTCGGGAAGGTATTGCCCGAGACCTCATCAACCGTCTGCAAAACATAAGAAAATCGCGCGATTACAATATCACCGACCGCATTACTGTTGTAATCGGCTCAAACGAGCTCACCGATGATGCAGTCAAGGAATATGGCTCATATATAGCCGCTCAGGTACTTGCCGATGCGATTGTAACCGGCAATGTTGACCAACCGGCCGAAGACGAGCGTCTCGACATCGACGGTACCCCCGTTAACGTTAAAGTATCACTTGCTTAATAACTTAGATTATGGAAGAAAAAACAAGATACTCAGACGAGGAACTACTTGAATTCAAGGAAATTATTCTAAAAAAACTTGAAAAGGCCCAAAACGAGTATGACTCGATTCTCTCTGAGCTTAACAGCGCCAACGAGAACGGCACCAATGATACATCGCCCACTTTCAAGGCTCTCGAAG
>JAIDNJ010000038.1 GCA_029063895.1 Muribaculaceae bacterium
CTCTTGCACTCACAGTAGTTGCAGCTCAGGCTCAGGTGACCGTAGAAGGAAGCAAATTCTCAGACAACTGGTCACTCGGACTCAAAGGTGGTGTGGTTTCTCCCATGACTCATCACTCATTCTTCTATAACTCTCGTGGCGCATTTGGCATCAACCTCCAGAAACAGCTCATCCCCGCTTTCGGAATCGGCTTTGAAGGTGAATTCTCTGTTAACACTTCAAGCTGGTACAAAAACTGGCTTAACAACGCCATCGACCATCAGTATGTTGGTGCTTACGGTGCCTTCAACCTCATGAACCTCTTCGGTGGCTATACCGGTGCTCCCCGCACTTTTGAAATGGAAGCTATCGCCGGTGCCGGCTGGCTCCACTCTTATACTCCCGGAAAAGGCAACGACGCCAACTCTTGGGCTACTAAAGTAGGTCTTAACTTCAACTTCAACCTTGGCGAAAGCAAAGCCTGGACTATCGGCATCAAACCCGCTATCCTCTGGAACATGGGTGCTAAAACTCTCGCTCAGGGCGGTAACCTCCCCGGCCGCAGCTCTCGCTACGATTCAAACGCTGCTGTTGTTGAACTCATGGCTGGTGTAACTTACCACTTTGCCAACTCAAACGGCACTCACTCATTTGCTATCGCTCAGCTCCGCGACCAGGCTGAAATCGACGGTCTCAACGCTATGATCAACGGTCTCCGCAACGACCTCGAAAACTGCAACGCCAACAACGCTGCTCTCCAGAGCAAAGTTAACAGCCTCCAGGCTGAACTCGATGCTTGCAAGAGCCGTCCCGCAGCTGTTAAAGAAGTGGTTGATGATCTCTCAACTATCCGTTACATCTTCTTCAACCTCTCTTCTTCTTACATCCAGAACAACCAGAAACCCAACCTCGAACTCGTAGCTGAATCGTTCAAAAACAACAGCGATGCTACTGTATCGATCAAAGGTTATGCATCTCCCGAAGGTTCTAAAGCTTTCAACCAGCGTCTTTCTGTTCGCCGTGCTGAAGCCGTTAAGAAAGCCCTCGTTAACAACTACAAAATCGATGCTAACAAAATCAATGCTGAAGGTTGTGGCGTAGGTGATGTATTCAGCGTACCCTCTTGGAACCGCGTTGCTATCATCAAACTTAACAAATAAGAATTTACACCACCTCTTACGAAATAAATAAAGAGTAGTTTAATTCATGATGTGCGAATTCCCGGCGAGAGACTCGTCGGGAATTCTATTTTTATACCCTCAATTCTTAAAAATTGAAAGATTAAGGTATTTTACAAAACTTTTTCTCTAAAAGTTTGATAATTAAGGAAAATTTTCCGTATCTTTGCCACGAAATCAACCATATTTAGGTTAACCTTAACACAATCATAACACATTAAGTTCTAAATTATTGAATATGTTAGAGAAGACCAGTGTAAAACCTATCGACAAAGTAGTCGTAAGGTTCTCCGGTGACTCAGGCGACGGCATGCAGCTCGCCGGAAACATCTTCACCAATGTATCGGCCGGACTTGGAAACTCTGTTTCCACTTTCCCCGACTATCCCGCCGACATGCGTCCGCCACAGGGCTCGCTCAGCGGTGTTTCTGCTTTCCAGGCAAGTGTCGGTAAAGGCGTGCATACCCCCGGTGACCAGTGTGACGTTCTCGTCGCTATGAACCCCGCAGCCCTCAAACGTGGCTACAAGTTCCTCAAACCCGGCGGTGTTATTATCGTCGACATCGACTCTTTCAATGAGTCAGGTCTCAAAAAAGCTCAGTTTGAAACCGATGATGCTATCAAAGAACTCGGCATTTCGGCTCAGGTGATCGAGGCACCCGTTACCTCTATGACCAAAGCAGCGCTGGCCGACACCGACATGGATGTCAAGTCAGTTCTCAAATGCCGCAACATCTTTGCTCTCGGTCTCGTTTGCTGGCTCTTTGACCGTCCTCTCGAGAACGCCCTCAAACTCCTCAAGAACAAATTTGCCAAAAAACCGGCTGTTTACGAAGCAAACGCTAAAGTTATCCAGTCAGGTTATGACTATGGCCACAATATTCATGCATCGGTAACCACCTTCCGTGTCGAGACTGAAGACATCCGTCCGGGTGTTTACACCGACATTAACGGTAACACCGCTACTGCATGGGGTCTCATCATGGCAGCCGAGAAAGCCGGCCGTCCCCTCTTCCTGGGTTCATACCCCATCACCCCGGCTACCGATATCCTCCATGAGCTCGCCAAACGCAAAGACCTCGGCGTTAAAGCTTGCCAGATGGAAGACGAAATCGCCGGTGTCTGCTCGGCAATCGGCGCCGCGTTTGCCGGTAACCTCGCCGCTACTTCTACTTCAGGCCCCGGTCTCGCGCTCAAGAGCGAAGGTATCGGTCTCGCCGTTATCGCCGAGCTTCCCCTCGTCGTTATCGACGTTATGCGCGGCGGTCCTTCGACAGGTCTTCCAACCAAAACCGAGCAGACCGACCTCATGCAGGCTCTCTATGGCCGCAACGGTGAATCGCCCCTCGCTGTAGTAGCTCCCACCTCACCCACCGACTGCTTCACTATGGCTTTTGAGGCATCTCGCATCGCTATCGAGCACATGACTCCCGTCATCCTCCTCACCGACGCGTTTATCGGCAACGGTGCTTCGGCCTGGCGCATTCCCGAACCCGACGAATATCCCGCCATCCGCACTCCCTATGTTCCCGCTGATAAAATCGACGGCTGGAAACCTTATCACCGCGATCCCGAAACACTTTCTCGCTACTGGGCTATCCCCGGCACCGAAAATCTTCAGCACCGCATCGGCGGTCTTGAAAAAGACTCGGATACCGGCGCTATCTCGACCGACCCCATCAACCACGAAAAAATGGTTGAACTCCGTCGTGAAAAAATCGCCCGCATCGCCAACGATATCCCCGAACAGGAAGTACTTTGTGACGCTGACGCCGATACCCTTCTCATTGGCTGGGGCGGTACTTACGGACACCTCCACGAAGCTGCCGAAGAACTCAACAAAGCCGGCAAACGCGTGGCTTTCACCCAGTTCCGTTATATCAACCCGCTTCCCAAAAACACAGCTGAGATCATCAACCGCTACAAAACCATCATTGTAGCCGAACTCAACACCGGAATGTTTGCCGATTATCTTCAGTCAAAATTCCCCAACCTCGACATCCGTCGCATCAACAAAATCCAGGGACAACCGTTCATGTCCAAAGAAATTGTCGATGGTGTCACTAAAATCATGGAGGGCAAATAATCATGGAAGAAAACAAATTCACTCCCGCTAATTATAAAAGCGACCAGGCGGTTCGCTGGTGTCCCGGATGTGGCGACCACGCCATCCTCAACACCCTTCACAAAGCAATGGCATCGGTAGGCGTGCCTCCCCACAAAATGGCCGTTATCTCAGGTATCGGCTGTAGCTCACGCCTCCCCTACTACATGAACACCTACGGATTCCACACAATCCACGGTCGTGCTGCTGCCATCGCAACAGGTTTCAAAGTTGCTAATCCCGAGATGACCGTTTGGCAAATCTCAGGTGACGGTGACGGTCTCGCCA
Organism: Muribaculaceae bacterium; assembly: GCA_029063895.1. Taxonomy (GTDB): domain Bacteria; phylum Bacteroidota; class Bacteroidia; order Bacteroidales; family Muribaculaceae; genus CAJUPY01. The sequence continues at coordinate 3,550 of JAIDNJ010000038.1, forward strand.
TCGGCGGTAATCACTTCATCCACGCTGTTCGCCGCAACATTGACCTCAACATTCTTCTTTTCAACAACAAGATTTACGGTTTGACAAAAGGTCAGTATTCTCCTACCAGCGACCGTGGCTTCGTTTCTAAATCGTCGCCCTACGGTACTACCGAAGACCCGTTCATCCCCGCCGAACTCGTGTTTGGTGCCCGCGGCAACTTCTTTGCCCGCTCTATTGATGTCGAGCTTCAGGTTAACCAGGAAGTACTTGCCGCCGCTCAGCAGCACAAAGGTACATCGGTGGTTGAAATCCTCACCAACTGCGTTATCTGGAACCACGGTATCCACAATTTCATCACCGACCGCGAAAACCGTGCCGACCGCACAATCCACCTCGTTCACGGTGAGAAAATGATCTTTGGTAAAGACAAAAACAAAGGTCTCGTTCAGGACGGTTTCCTCCTCAAAGCTGTTGAAATCGGCAAAGACGGATACACCATCGATGACGTGCTCGTTCACGACGCTCACTGCAAGAGCAACTTCCTCCACCAGCAACTCGCTATGATGGACGGTCACGAACTCCCCCTCGCTATCGGTATCATCCGCGACGTTGAAGGCCTCACCTACAACGATGAAATCGACCGTCAGGTTGAAGAAGTTCGCGCCAAGAAAGGCTTCACCTGCCTCCGCGACATGATCATGGCCGGTGAAACCTGGGAAGTGAAATAACACCGCGTTTATCCTCACTTACGTTTTCAAATATTTTCAATCCCGTCGGGCATGCAGCCCGACGGGATTGCATTTTATACACCTGATGTCAAAAAATCGGCCCTTAATCTATTAAAAAACAATAATATCGCAGCTATACATAACCAAGATTACCAAAAAGTAAGTAAATTTGCAAATTGTTGAGCTCAGCCTCACATTTTTATTTGCTTATAAACCATCACGATGATAACAAAACGCTACAACCTCATCAATGACGTGCTCGGCTGGCTATGCTTTGTCATTGCAGCCGTCACTTACATACTCACGCTCGAACCGACAGCCAGCTTCTGGGACTGTCCCGAATTTATCCTTCAGGCAATGAAACTCGAAGTGGGTCACCCGCCGGGCAACCCCATCTTCATGCTCACCGGCCGATTCTTTGTCAACTTTGCCGGTGGTGATGTCACCAAAGTAGCCATGATGGTCAACCTGATGTCGGCGCTGCTCAGTGCAGGCACAATCCTGTTGCTATTCTGGACGGTTACTCACCTTGTAAAAAAACTTATTGTCAAAGATGATGCCACCGACATTTCTCTTGGCAAGATGATTGCAATCATGGGGTCGGGACTCTGCGGTGCCCTCGTCTATACCTGGAGCGACACATTCTGGTTCTCGGCTGTCGAAGGCGAGGTTTACGCATTCTCGTCGTTCTGTACAGCGCTTGTGTTCTGGCTCATACTCAAATGGGAAAATCGCGCCGACCAGCCTCACAGCGACCGTTATCTCATCCTCATCGCCTATGTAATCGGCATCTCAATCGCCGTGCACCTCCTCAACCTGCTATGTATACCTGCCGTTGTTCTTGTCATCTACTACCGCAAGTATAAAAATACTACGGCCAAAGGGTCTCTCATAGCGCTTGCAATCTCATTTGTCATTGTCGCTCTCATCCTCTTTGGTCTTGTTCCGGGATTCATCGAGATAGCCCAGGACTTTGAAATATTCTTTGTCAACACACTCGGCACCGGCTACAATGTCGGCGTCATTGTCTACGTTATCCTTCTTGTTGCCACGATGATCTGGTGTGTGAGAGAACTATACCGTCAGAAATCGGCCACAATGATAAGATGGTCGTTCCTGCTCACTGTCATTCTCTCAGGCATACCTTTCATCGGCGAATCGGCCATCATCCCCATCGTCATCATCGGCGGACTCGGATTCTGGCTCTTCCGCACAAAAGAGCTACCTGTGCGCATCCTCAATATTGCCGCTCTCAGTATTCTTGTCATCTTTGCCGGATATTCAAGCTATGCGTTGCTACTTATCCGATCGGCTGCCAACCCGTCGATGAATCAGAACGCTCCCGACAATGTATTCTCACTCGGATCATATCTCAACCGCGAGCAATATGGTGAAGCTCCGCTCATCTACGGTCAACAGTTTGCATCACAACCAGTCTATGTCATAGACCAGTCAGGTAACGCCGAGGTTAAAATCAACAATGGCAAAAAAATATACAACAAGGTTGCCAAGGCCTCGCCCGACGAACCTGACCGCTATGTAATGACCGGAACAAAAGACGCCAATGTCTGGACTCCAAACACCGTCTTTCCGCGTATGTACAGCCGAGTGCAAGGCCATCCGGCCGCGTACCTCGACTGGATCGGTGCGACCGAAAATGACCTCCCGATGCGCGAGGTTCAGCAGTTTGAAAATCCCGATGGTTCGGCATTTGAAGCCTATGGTCAACCCTACACCACACAGGTGCGCTATCCGTCATTTGGCCAAAACCTGAGATATTTCATCATCTATCAGCTCAACCACATGTACTGGCGATATTTCATGTGGAACTTTGCCGGACGTCAGAACGACCTACAGGGCAACGGCGAGGTTAACCGTGGCAACTGGATTTCAGGTATACCGTTTATCGACAATGCCCGTCTCGGCGACCAGAGCCTGCTTCCATCCAATCAGAGCGAGGGCAACCCCGGCCACAACGTGTTCTATATGCTCCCGCTTCTGCTCGGTCTCATAGGACTCCTATGGCAAGCATTTTACTCCAAACGAGGCATCGAACAGTTCTGGGTCATATTCTTCTTCTTTTTCATGACCGGTATCGCCATCATCCTCTACCTCAACCAGCCGCCGTCCCAGCCTCGTGAACGCGATTATGCATTCGCAGGTTCGTTCTATGCCTTCTCGATATGGGTCGGCATGGGTGTGGCCGCTATCGCCTCGATGATTTCGGCCTATGCCGAGGCACGCAAAAAAGCGACCGCCGAGTCAAACCGCAAACTTGCTCTCGCCGGTTCATGTGTCGCTGCAGTCATCGGCCTTGCCGTGCCGTTGCAAATGGTTTCACAGACATGGGACGACCATGACCGTTCAGGCCGCTATGCTGCCCGTGATTTCGGTATGAACTATCTTGCTTCGCTTGAACCAAACGCCGTTATTTTTACCAACGGCGACAACGATACATTCCCCTTGTGGTATGCTCAGGAAGTTGAAAGTTTCCGTCCGGACGTCCGCGTTGTCAACCTCTCTTATCTGACAACCGACTGGTATGCCAACCGAATGGCTATGCCAACCGACTCGGCTGCAGCCATCGACATGTCAGCTTTCCCGACAGCCTATGCCTATGACCGTCTGCAATACAACTACTATAACACCGACTCGCTCAATCAAACGACACCAGTCAATGCTCTTGATGCACTCAACGACCTGTACCGACACGCTCCTGAGCAAGCCTCAGACGGTTCATTCATGAACTATACCAATCTCTACATTCCCTCAAACATCGAGGGAGCTGTCAAGAGCGGTTTCATCAGTCCCGATAAAGCCGAGTTGGCCGAAAACGCAATATTTACCGACTTCACCAAAGACCCTGCCAACCACGGTGAGCGCGGCGCTACCCTCGGTAAAGTTCTCTCGCTCGACATGGTAGCCAACTCAATCAAAAATGACTGGAACCGTCCTATGTACTTTGCTATGACCGTTCCCGATTCTTACTATCTGGGCCTGTCACCCTACCTCCAGAACACCGGTTTGACCTACATGGTCACCCCGTTCCGTTCCGAGACAGGCGAGACCGGCGTCGACACAGACCGAATGTATCGTAACGTAACCGAGAAATTCCGTTGGGGAGGTCTGCCCGAAGCTGTCGCCAAAGGTAAGCCCCTTTATCTCGACGAAACAATCCAGCGAATGGTTACAACCCACCGCTCGGCCCTCCTTGACCTATCGACCGCACTCTATAACGAAGGTGTCGACCTGCTCTATTACGGTGACGAAGATGAGAAAATCGATTCAGCTCAAATACATCTTGCTGCTGAGAAATTCAATAAATCGCTCGACATTCTCGAACTCATGAACGAGAAACTGCCCGTCGAGGCCCAGGAGTATGGCATCCAGATCGGTGAGCAGACAGGTATGCTCTATGTCCATCTGGGTAAGCAGATGAAAAACCAGGCAATCACACAAAAAGGTATCGACATACTCATGGGAGAAATCATGAAATATGCCGAGCTCGACCGATATGTCACTTCGCTACGTCGCACCCCCTGGATGTATTCAACTCTCAGCCGGACTGACAAATATGCCCCCTCTTATCTTGTAAGGCTCATTCAGGACTATTACACTGCCGGCGGTGACGTCGACACGCTGTCGGTCAAACTCGAAGAAAACGGCTTTGATGTCTCCCATCTTGTTGATTTCATACAGGAAGATGACAAAGCGGCCCAGGCCGACTGATATCTATGCTCATCGAACAGCCACCGCTGCTCTACCGACTGCTTTTCCCCGAGGCTATATGGCGACTGCCACGCCCCGGGCACAAAGCCGTTTATCTGACCTTTGACGACGGCCCCATCCCCGAAGTGACCCCGTGGCTTCTCGATACTCTCGTCCACTATAAAGTCAAAGCCACTTTTTTCATGGTAGGTGACAATGTGAAACGAAATCCCGACCTGTTTGAACGCATCAAGGCCGAGGGTCACAGCTATGGCAACCACACCATGCATCACCGTATGGGCCACCGTACATCATTTCACACCTATGCACGTGACATCGCCGAGGCCAACGACCTGATTGGAAGTCACCTTTTCCGCCCGCCCCACGGCCTGATGAGATGGAGTCAGGCTCAGGTTATCAAGCAGCGGTACAGTATCATCATGTATGACCTTATAACCCGCGATTACAACCGTAACTTTGGGCCCGACCGCATTTTTGAGAATATCCGCCGATATGCCCGCAACGGTTCCATTATTGTTTTTCATGACTCGCTCAAGGCGTGGCACAACATGAGCAATGCGCTCCCGCGATCTATCGAGTGGCTCCGACAAGAAGGTTATGACCTGCTCCCAATCCCCATGTAGTGACGACATAAAAAAGCTGGCTGCCAAAATCGGCTTTGATGCCTGTGGAATAACCACAGCCACACCGGTCGACTCAAACGCGGTTGAAATGCGCCGGCAATGGATTGCCGCCGGTATGCACGCCGGCATGGAATATCTCACCCGTTATGACGACCTGCGGTGTGACCCGGGATTTCTGATGCCCCGGTGCAAATCGGTAATAATGCTTGCAGCCTCTTATCACAGCGATATTTCAAGCGACATCATCGCCCGCTATGCTCTCGGTGACGACTATCATGATGTTTTGCGAAAAAAAGCTCAACCGATAGTCTCATTCCTACAGGAAAACAACTATGCGGCAAGAATCTGTATCGATACAGCACCGCTTGCCGAACGCTACTGGGCGGTAAAAGCCGGTATCGGGTTTATCGGACTAAATTCCATGCTCATTATCCCCGGCATTGGCAGTCGCGTATTTTTAGCCTCAATTCTCACCGACCTGCAACTCAATCCCGACACTCCGGTCACGATGTCATGTATTGGATGCGGGAGATGTATCAGCGAGTGTCCCGGGCACGCTATCATGCCTGACAAAACGGTTGACGCGCGCCGCTGTCTATCTTATATCACAATTGAGCACCGGGGCGATTTTTCACCCGAGACCGACCTTCACGGACGACTCTATGGATGTGACCGTTGTCAGGACGTTTGCCCGCACAACACCGACTGCGCCCCGTTTAAATTTGACGAATTCTCGCCACGACCCGATGTCGTCGGCCTCACAGTCAAGGAAGCCGCCGTCATGACACAACAACAGTTTTCTACAATATTTAAAGGATCAGCTATAAAACGAGCCAAACTCGCCGGCCTCACACGCAACGCCCGCCGGTTACTCGGAGACTGAATAATCTTCAATATCGGGCTTAGCGGCCGGCACGAGTCGCGAGCTGAATTCCCATAGCATATATATGGGAAGGAACACAACAAAGAGCGTGAACGGGTCGCCGGTAGGCGTTATCAGCGCCGCCACTATCAACAGCACGACAATAGCATGGCGACGATAGGTGTTAAAGAAGTTTCGGGTGAGCAATCCAAGCTTACCAAGCAGCCACGCCACAAGCGGCAGCTCAAAAACAGCTCCCATTATGAGACAAATGCTCAGGAAGTTGTCCATATATGAATCAAGCGTGATTGTATTCGGTATCAAGTCGCTCAACTGATAAGTAGCCAAGAAACGGAGTGTGAGCGGAAAAACGAGAAAATACCCTACGGCCACACCCATATAAAACATCAGGTTACCGAATATAAAAGCGGTCCGCGAGTTACGTTTCTCCTCGGGATAGAGCCCGGGACTCACAAACGTCCATAGCAGATAAATTATAACCGGAAATGAAAAAACCGCTGCCAGCCATCCCGACGCCGACAGATGGACAAACAGCTGTGACGCAAGCTGAATGTTGATGAGACTCACCTGAAAGTCGGGAGGAGTCGACTCGGGCGCAATCATGTCAAAAAGCCGATAAAGCGGAAAAGACGCCCTGCACGGTGCCAGAATTACATTGTCAAAAATCCAGGGCATGAAAATAAAGAAAGCCACACCAAAGACTATTACAACAGCAGCTATACGGATGAGCACACCTCGAAGCGCGTCGAGGTGTCCCCAAAAGTTCATTTCGTCAGCTCTGGGCGATGAAGTATCGGACATAAGTCTCTTTATTTACGATAAAATGCAATGAAAAAAATTATACAAACATTCTACCTTGGTGATTTGGATAGGATGCCAAATCTCGCGGCCCTACACCATCCTGAACTTTCGGCTATACTGACATGGACATGATACTTCACGTCCTGCATCAAGTTCAGCCAAAAATTATTATTAAATCATGAGTTTTTCTTATCGTCGTCATCTTCCTTCATGCCCTTTTCAAGCTCGTTTTTTGCTTCATTCATACCCTGCTTGAATGAATTGATGCCTTTACCGAGACCACGCATGAGTTCAGGTATTTTTTTACCACCAAAAAGTAAAAGTATAACAACGAGAATAATAATCCATTCCCAGCCTCTGAGGTTGCCGAGAAAAAGGGGAATTATCAAGAAATTTGACATAGTCGTCTTTTTATAATTAGTTAGTGTTTGTTTTCGGGATGTAAAGTTAGCAAAAATCTTCCAACATTCTTAGCTCTTTGACAAATTTTGAGTAAATTTGTAGCCGAAATTTCACATTTTAAGTAACTAAACTACATTTAGCTCAATGAAAGCATTTGTTTTCCCCGGTCAGGGGGCTCAGTTTGTCGGTATGGGTAAAGACCTCTACGAGAACAACCCCGTGGCTCGCGAAATGTTTGAACAAGCCAACGAAATCCTTGGCTTCCGAATCACCGACCTCATGTTTGAGGGTACCGACGAAGACCTCCGTCAAACTCGCGTTACCCAGCCCGCAATCTTCCTCCACTCTGTCATTCTTGCCAAAACTCTCGGCGACGACTTCAATCCCGACATGACCGCCGGTCACTCTCTCGGCGAATTCTCGGCTCTCGTTGCTTCAGGCGCAATGAACTTTGCCGACGGTCTCCGTCTTGTATCGGCCCGCGCCATGGCAATGCAGAAAGCATGCGAAATCAAACCTTCAACAATGGCTGCTGTTCTCGGCCTCGACGACGAGGTTGTCGAGAATGTTTGCAAAGACATTGACGGCGTTGTCGTTTGTGCAAACTATAACTCACCCGGCCAGATTGTTATCTCGGGCGAAATCGAGGCTATCAAGGCCGCTTCAGAAAAACTCTCTGCCGCCGGTGCACGCCGTGTGCTTCCACTCAAGGTAGGTGGTGCGTTCCACTCTCCCCTTATGGAACCGGCTCGTGCCGAGCTTGCCGAAGCCATTGCAAAGACTGAAATCAAAGAACCTATCTGCCCCGTTTATCAAAACGTTGACGCTCTTCCCCACACCGATCCCGCCGAAATCAAGGCCAACCTCATCGCTCAGCTCACCGCTCCCGTTCGTTGGACCCAGACCGTCCGCAACATGGTAAAAGACGGTGCGACCGAGTTTGTTGAGCTCGGTCCGGGCAAAGTGCTCCAGGGTCTTGTAAAAAAAATCGAAGCCTCGGCCACTACCTCGGGTATGCAGTAAAAAACACTTACAATCAATATAAATTGTAGAGACGTGCTTCAGGCATGTAACAGTTTGATTGGGAAGTCAATCAACCTTTACGTGCCCCGAAGCACGTTCCTCTATTAATAACAATTCATCATTATGGCTGAAGAACTCATAACCGGAGGCAGCACAAAAGAAGAACGATACCGCATCCTACTCCCTCAGCTCGCCTCGATAATCGAAGATGAGCCCGACCCGGTCGCCAACATGGCCAACATTGCCGCTGCCATCCACTGCAGTTTTGATTTTTTATGGACCGGATTCTATCGTGTTGACGGCGACACACTCGTGCTCGGTCCGTTCCAGGGGCCGCTTGCATGTACCCGCATCAAGTTTGGCCGCGGAGTCTGTGGCACGGCATGGTCAACCCGTCGCACAATTGTGGTTGATGATGTGGAGAAATTTCCGGGACACATAGCCTGTAGCTCGGCATCACGTTCTGAAATCGTTGTTCCCATCTTCAAAGACGGCATCATTACAGGCGTTCTCGACATCGACAGCACCACCACATCCACTTTTGACGACACCGACGCGCGTTATCTCGAAGAAGCTATGGCCATTTTGAGCCACAAGCTCTGAAGTCTCACTTTTTTTGCGTATCTTTGCATTAAAATAAAGACTGACAACTCAATCAGACGACTGAATGGGACGATATCTATCAATTGACTACGGACGTAAACGTTGCGGTATCGCCGTGACCGACACGTCGCGCATCATCGCAACCGGGTTAACCACCGTAGCGGCTGCCGGTCTCGAAAAATTTCTCGCCGACTATATGGCATCAGAACCGGTCGACCTCATCATCGTCGGTCTACCTACTACCTTGCGCGGCGAGCCGTCTGAATCAATGCGCTACATAACGCCCGCCGTCAACCGGCTCAAACGTGTTTTTCCCGATACACCCATCGAGTTTTTTGACGAGCGGTTCACCTCGGTGCTTGCCCACCGCGCCATGATTGACTCAGGTATGAAAAAAAGTGACCGTCGTGACAAAGCCGTTGTTGACGAAATCTCGGCGACCATTCTTTTAAACGATTATTTACAGAGCAAACAATACACTTCTAAATGAAACTTCCAGTATATCTTTATGGCCACCCCGTTCTCCGCAAAGAATCGGTAGAGGTGACCGACCAATATCCCGACCTCAAAAAACTGGTCGACGACATGTTTGAAACAATGTACCACTCCGAAGGGGTTGGCCTCGCAGCCCCCCAGATTGGCCGTAATGACCGTATTGTGGTTATTGACGCATCGCCTGTAGCCGATTCATTTCCCGAATGTGCCGGCTGGAAACAAGCTCTTATCAATCCCGAGATTGAAATACTTGACGGCGAGCCCGTGAGCCGCGCCGAGGGGTGTCTGAGCCTTCCCGGTTTGTCGGAAGATGTAAACCGTGTCGAACACATCCGTCTCAAATGGCTTGACACCGACCTCAATCCCCACGAACAGGAGATTTCTGGATTTCTCGCCCGCATTGTCCAGCACGAGTGTGACCACCTTGAGGGCAAGCTTTATATCGATCATATTTCGCTGATTCGCAAACAGCTCATCCGTGGCAAGCTTCACAACATCATGGATGGTAAGACACGTTGTGACTACCCTGCCAAATATGCTCCCAAAAAGAAAAAATAATCATAACATTCCTTCATAAAAAACTCATCATGGCCGACGACAAAAAAGTCATTTTCTCGATGGTAGGCGTTTCCAAGACCTATCCTCCTCAAAAACAAGTTCTCAAAAATATTTACCTCTCGTTTTTCTATGGTGCCAAAATCGGTATCATCGGTCTCAACGGCTCGGGTAAATCTTCCTTGCTCAAGATTATCGCCGGAATCGACAAAAGCTATCAGGGTGAAGTGGTATTCTCACCCGGATACTCGGTCGGCTATCTTGAACAGGATCCCCAGCTCGACCCCGACAAAACAGTCATCGAGGTTGTCCGCGAGGGTGTCCAGCCTATAATGGACCTTTTGGCCGAATTTGACAAGGTAAACGAATCATTTGCCGACCCCGAGGTGCTCGAGGATCCTGACAAGATGGACGCACTCATCGCCCGTCAGGCCGAGCTTCAGGACAAACTCGACGCTGCCGACGCATGGAACATCGACTCAAAACTCGAACGCGCCATGGACGCCCTCCAGTGTCCGCCCGACGACCAGAAAATCGACACACTCTCGGGCGGTGAGCGCCGCCGTGTCGCTC
>JAIDNJ010000039.1 GCA_029063895.1 Muribaculaceae bacterium
TCGTCAAACGGACGGTCGCCAAAATCGGGACCTTCGCCCGGCTTATTCATGCGTTCGGGCAAAGCTTCATATTCACCTTTGCGGCAAACGGCAAGATTATTGCGCTCGGGAGTGAAAGCGGCCGCTTCATAGCAATAGGTCGGTACCCCGAGTTCGTCCGAGATACGGCGGGCAAGCGCGCGGGCCAGTTCGGCACACTCCTCGAGAGTGATTCCCGACACCGGGATGAGCGGACAAACGTCCGTGGCACCCATGCGCGGGTGAGCGCCGTGATGCTTTGACATGTCGATGAGTTCGGCGGCTTTTTTCACGCCGCGGAATGCTGCCTCGACAACAGCTTCAGGTTCGCCTACAAAAGTAACGACAGTGCGGTTGGTGGCTTCGCCCGGGTCAACATCAAGGAGTTTGATACCCTCTACGGTTTCAATGGCATCGGTAATCTGTTTAATAACAGTAAGGTCGCGGCCCTCGCTAAAATTGGGGACACACTCTATAATACGTTTTTCCATGCAGATAAAAAGTATTTATATTATAAGGTTAACTGATTTAATGATTGTTTCGGCAAATTTAAAAAAAAATTTTGGAATCTCCCAAAATAATTCCAACCTATGTTTCAACATCAAAAACCCGATGTACAAATCCCCTCACCTTCCCTTTAGGGGCCGGGAGCTTCCCAAAATAAAAGGCGGCGCGCCAATCATGACACGCCGCCTGTCCAATCACTATTTGTCTAAGTTAAATCTTAGTGCTGACTGCTATTTCATGTCATCACGACACACAATAGCTCGATGAAAAAGTCTAAGTGTTTAATGAAGCTTTATTTCTGAGCAAGTTTTTCCTTTACAGTTTTCGAGTAAATCTCGTGGTCACGGAAATCGGGACGAGCCTCGATATTTCCCTGACGGTCAACGATGAGATAGAAGGGGAAACCGTCAAGATTGTAACGGCCATACGCTTCTTTAGCCTGGTCGGCCGAGAGACGATAGTGTTCACCGGCGATGTTGGGTATCATCTGATAATAGTTGGTCACAGGCGACGAATCATCGACAAGATATACAAACACTATGTCGGGATCATTGTACTCGGTCTTTTTCAAAGGCTCGTTGGCGGCGATGGCGGCCTTGCAGGGGCCACACCAAGTGTTCCACACGTCAAATATCACCACCTTGCCGGGATGCTTGGCCGCGATAGCCGGAATAATTTCGGCATACTCCACTTCGGGGACTGCACTTACCAGCTTGGCGGCCTCCTCATTGCGCGCCCGGGCAGCAGCACGGATCGATTTTACGCCATTGGCAAAGAACGGATTCTGAAGTGCTTCGAGCTTGGCAAGAACCTCGGGGTCAACATTGTCAACCGCAGCGGCCTTGGCAGCTCTGACATACGTTGACAAGTTACCAAGCAGCGTTCCTTCGGCACCATATTTGTTCCAGTCTACACCCGCAATAGAAGGTATTGGCTCAAAAGGACTCATCATCATGGACTCGTCGTTGAGGTCTATAGCTGCAACAACAGCACGATAATTATCATCGCTCATCTCAACATTGAGAGAATCTTTAGGAATTGCGCCCTTACAGTCAGGATGTGTCATGACATAACTGCAGCGATCGAGCATATACCGATCACCGGCCATAGAAATGACACTGGCAAGCAGATTTGCATTCTCAACCATACGCTGCTCCTCGGTAAGCTCGGTATCGGCGGCGATAGCAGCCTTTTCGTCAGCATATTTTTTGAGAAGAGCCTCGGTAAACTGGTCACCGTTCATGTCATAGCGCATGAAATCGGGCATGAACATATTTATGCCATGACGCGATTCATAGCTGTTCATTGCCCTGTTATATTTGGCAAAACGACCTGTTGTCACTATTGAATCGGGATAGACGGTCACATTAGTTACCTCTCCGGGTGCTACACGGAAACGACCGCGAATACCGCTGTCAAAGGACAACATTATGTCGCCTTGAAGGTCAAACTTAAATGTAGCCTGACCGTTTTCATCAAGTTTGGTAGGCTGTATCTCTCCAATTTCGTCATAGGTATTGGCTATTGCTGCAACATAAATTTCCTGAGAAGAGTCTGCGCCCACAACGGTCAGATTAACCGTTGCCGAGTCACACTCAAACGACGGTGACAAAGAATCTGTCACCCCGTTGTTGCCATTGTTGCATGCCGTCAAAAGTGCGGCTGCGGTCAGTGAATAAATAAATTTCTTCATTTTCTGTGATTAAATGATTATCGGTTTAATAGTTTTGTGTCAGAGTTTCGTTATAGCGGGTTGCCGACGACGGGAACGGGAATACCCACAGCGGTGAATCGGGCGAAATTGAGTATTTGCCAAATTTACCGAGATCACGGGTAATGGTGCGGGCGTATGCAGGTTCCGAGTTCCAACGTTTGCAGTTGAAGAATGTATCATAACCTGCAAAGAACTCGATATAAGAGAACTGACGGACAAGTTCCATTGCACCCTTCTCGTCAAGAGCTTTATCGGCCCAGATTTCAGGGTTCTCGATACGTTTTGCTCTCACCTTGTCAAACCAACCAAGACCCTCTTTAACCTGACCGCCACGGATAAGTGACTCACCTATGATAAAGTACATATTTTCTGTGCGGATACCCATGTTATTGTACATCGTACCCCAACCGGTATAGCACAATGCACCCTCATATGAGCTGGTCATCTCGGCTTCTTCGGCGCTCCATGTCGGGCCACCTGTCCATGAATCTATTTCATATTTTCTTACATAGTCATTATCGTCAAAAATTGCCACACTTTCGGGAGGCATACACACATAGGTGGGACATACCGGTGTACCGCCGTACATATACAAGTAATTGTTTGTAGAATTTCGCTGTAGGTCCCATACACCGGTTGTAGCTGTGGCCGAGCGGTCTTCAAGATTATTATTATAGCGAAGTGCCTGACGTGCCGCTTCGGCAGCCTCGCTGTAACGTTTCATCTGAAAAAGCGCCTTAGCTCTTACGCCCCATGCAAATGCCTTGTCAACGCGGCAGATATCATCAATATAATCACGGACATCGGCGATTACATTTTCCGAGCAATCCTCGAGAAGTTGGCTGTAAACTTCAGCTATCGAGACTTTCTCTTTGAGCACACTTACATCGGTTGTTGTAACATATGGCACACCCCCGAGATCCGATGCTGTTGACTCGTCATATTGTTTTGCATAAATGTTGACAAGAAGATAGTGAAAATAAGCTCTCAGGATTTTAGCCTCCGCTATAAGACGACTTTTTAAAGCGGCATCGCCATCAGCCTGGTCTGTTTTTTCTATCACTACATTCATGTTGTTAATCTGTTTATATAGTGCTATATATCGTGAATCATCATTAGTAAGAGCAGCACGATCTACACTTTCGTCATATTTGATATATGCATAATTAAGTGTATTTGGAGTGGCTAAATACTCGGCTACATTTCCAAACTGGGTAAATGCATCGTTACAGATAAGACCTAATTCGCCTGCTGGAGCTCCGCCCAAATTGAACTCCTGGTTTAGAAGGAGTTCAATATCGGCAAGATTTGCAAGTGTTGTCTTCCCTTTGGGAACAATATCAAGTTTACTGTCACATGACCAAAACAGGCATGCAAGAGCAACAATCAGTGTATATATTTTTTTCATAATCATCTATTCTTTAAAAGTTAAGGAACAAGCTGAATGTATAGCTGCGTGGTACTCGGGTATAGTTTGCACCGCTGAAAGAATTGACAGCCTCGGGATCTTTACCCTCTTTGTTACGAACCCATGTTGCTACATTATTCATCTGGAAGCGGAGACGGGCCTGCTGGATACCGATTTTACGGGTGAGACGCGGGTCAAACTCATAGCTCAACACGATGTTGCGCAGTTTGAGATAATCGGCCGGTACTACATTTGTATTCATGTAAGAAGCACAATATTTACCAACCGTACTTTCTCCGGGATAACCGTTTGCAGGATAAAGTGTGGCATCACCCGAGCGCCAGTAATTGAGGGCTGCCGAAGGCACGGGACCGGCTACAAATATTTCATAACCCTTTGAACTTCCATATGCATCCCAGTCATCTGTATTTACTCGCATCACATGACCGCCGTAGTAAGACATCATTGCCGACAGAGTGAAACCGCCGTATGTAATTTCAGGTGTAAGCGACGCCACATATTTCGGGTCGCGGACTCCTGAATATACGACATCTTCGGGTTTGAATTCATCCGTTGTAATTTCCGAATCATGAACCTCGCCGTTAGCATCGCGCCATGTAAAATACTGGATGCCGTTATCGCCTACTTTCAGGCCTGCGAAATCGTAAGAGAAAAGCGAGTTGACAGGATAACCTTCATGGAAGGTATAATAATTAAGATTCTCATATCCGGTTGCTGCCTTATGGTGGACTTTTACAATTTTGTTATTGTTGTATGCAAAATTGGCGTAGGCATTGATACCGAGAGAGTTGCGATGTGTTTGCTGGAGGATGTGACCGTTAAGCTGGAGTTCGATACCCTTGTTGATGGCACTTGCATTGTTGATAGTCAAACTATTCCATCCGCTTGTGGGGTCAAGGTCGGTTGTTGCCAAAAGGTCGGTACCCTTCTTGTGGTAGTAGTCAAACGAGCCACTGAGTCGGTAGTTCCAGAACGCGAAATCAACACCAAAGTTCCATGTCGCGGTCTTTTCCCAACGGAGCTGATCATTTGGTGGAGTATCAAGGGTTGCCATGTTATAACCATTGTAGTCGTTCTGTACAATGCTTGCAACAAGGAATGATGATACCGACGAGTCGATGTTTCCGGTCAAACCATAGCTGACGCGGGGTTTCAAAGCTGAAATCCAGATCTGATCACGTAGGAAAGCCTCATTGTGGGCGTTCCACGATCCACCGATTGACCACAGAGGACGACCGCGGAATTTCGGGTCGGCACCAAAGAGGTCGGTTTTGTCTATACGCCATGAGCCTGAGATGGCATAGCGGTTGTCATACACATAGTTGCCGGTGAAGTAAATCGAGTAGAAGCGGTGAAGGATATCGGTTGTTGTAAAATCACTTGCACTGGGAGCTCCATACATGTTATACGTACTTCCCAAAATTGATGCTTGACCCTGTTTGTCTACAAGATCCTTGAAGTTGACAAAAGCATTGCTGTTCTGCTGAGTCTGGTCATCATAACCGAGGTAGAGGTTACGTGAAGTCTTGTCGTGCATGTCGCGATATTCAAAACCGGCCACTACATCTACATAGTGTTTGTCTTTAAATGTCTGATTATACTGTGTCTGGGCACGGAATGTATAATAGGCACCCTCCGATGTGGTCTGGTCAAGACGGCCACCTTCCGGTAAATTATGGATAATCTTTTCCATAGGCACATAGATAGTTTCCCATGTTTCCCAGTCAATATCCTCGACCATCTCCACCTTCTTTTCAGTATAAAGATTATAAAGCTCTCTCATTCTGTAAAGCTCGGCTTCACGATAAGCGTCCGATTTATAGTAAATATCCTCATACTGGAAGTTACCGGTTACTGTCCAGCCCGGAAGTATCTTTCCGGTTGCCTGAAGATATGTACGGATATTGGTACGACGGATTTTATTAAGACCCAGATCCTTCTCATCAACAGGATTATACCACATAGACTTCAGACCGTATTCGGGATGCTGCATCGCTTCGAGGGTATCATAGATACCAAGATTGAAGTCGCCGAGAGTACCGTCGCTGTTGTAGAACGAGCGGATAGGTGAATACTCGGTGATGGACGGACGTTCGAGATGAGTCTTGCCACGCTCGCTGATTACGTTGGCTCCAAATGCCAAGTCAAGCCATTTGGCGACTTTGAGGTCACCGCGATATTTGAAGGTCAGAGCATCATTATTCTCCCCTTGATTTCCAAGATTATCGGTTTTGTAATTGAGAACGATTGACGATGAAAGTGAACGGCCCTGAACACGAACGGCAAGGTTGTACTGCTGGAGCACGCGGCTGCGTTCAAATGCATCCTGCCATTCACGACGGTAGTCATTTGAAGCGTAACGGTTCAAATTTGATTGAAGTTCGGAATCGCTCAGGTCACCGAGATGATTGGCAATCATGTCACGCATTACAATCTGCATATTCTGCTTTCTCGAATTATATTCGCTGACAAGAGATTTTAATGCAAGTCCGTCCTGACGATTCTTGATATAGTCAAAGTTATATTTTTCAAGCTCGATAATCTCGGCTGCACTTGCCCAGCCATAGTTCGAGTAGTTACGTTTTTCACTGACAGTGATGTCGGTATTGAAATCAATCGACACCTTGTCGCTGGTAGCGCGTTTGGTGGTGATGACGATAACGCCGTTTGAGGCACGCGCACCATAGATTGAAGCGGCGGCGGCGTCTTTAAGAACGGTGATGTTTGAGATGTCGTATGGGTTGACTGTCTCGATACCACCCTCGATGGGGAGTCCGTCGACAACAACGAGAGGTTTGGTAGCCGCATTGAGGGTTCCGACACCGCGGATGACGATGGCGTCCTCGCCCGACTCACGAGAGTTGGTAACAAGACCGGGGATTTTACCCTCGAGATTCTCGGCTACCGAACCGGTATAACGGCGCTCCATATCCTTCTCGGTGATAGTCTGATAGGCACCGGTCGCATTTTCACGTTTGATATTCTGATAACCGGTAACGACAACCTCGTCCATCACGGCATAGTTGGTGTCCATGGTTATTCTCATCGGCATTTTGGTTGAAGCCGTGACAGCCACAGCCACAGGCTTCATACCGATGTAGGCAACCTTGACAACTGGATTTGCTACATTTACATTCAACGAGAAATTACCGTCGGCATCGGTGCCGGCACCTATTTCAGTGCCTTCAATCTGCACAAAAGCTCCGGCAAGAGGCTCGCCTGTCTCGTCATAGACAGTACCCTTGATCACGCGGGGAGCGACGGTTTTCTGCTGTTTCTTGTCGGCCACGCGGAGGATTACCGCATTGTCGACAATCTCATAATCGAGACCGAGACGTCCCGACACTACATCGTTGAGCAACTGTTCAAGCGATGTCGAGCTGAAAGTGCCCGATACATGTTTCTTTACTGATTTAATCACATCTTTTTGATAGACAAAGTCATATCCCGTCTCCTTCTGGAGCTGGATTATGGCACTCTCGGCGTCGGCATTGCTGAACGAGACCTTGAAGTCACGTCCCCACGCCGAGAACGGCATCAGCATTAACGCTGAAATAACCGCTATGATAAAACGCTGTTTCATTTGGTGTGTATTATGATTGGTTTTAAATTATTTTCTGATTCAACTTGGCTTGAAAATGATTTATTGCTTCTTCTTTAGAGAAATTATGACCTTTGAACCCGATGTGTCAAAACTGATTCCACCACTCTTTTCAAGAATTGAGATAGCGGTGCGGAAGTCGCCATATCGCGGGATGCTCCCCATGAAGACCACATTTTTGAGTGCCTCGTCGCTGAATTCATACTCGAAATCATACCAGCGGCTAAGGTCCTTCATGATAGCCGACAGCGGCTGTTCTTCAAACACGAATCGTCCGTGACGCCACCCGGTGATGACCGACGTGTTGACAACCTTCATGTCGACCTTCTCCTCGGCCTGGTTGAATACGGCCTGATGGCCGGGCGACAGGTAGAGTTCGCCACCTTCACCCGACGACTGTCTAAGCGAAATAGAGCCGGTCTCCAATGTGGTGTAGCTTATCTCCTCGTCGGGATAGGCTTTGATGTTGAAGGTCGTTCCGTAGACCTTGACAACCTGACCGCGGCTCTCGACATAGAACGGACGCTCCGGGTCTTTCTTGACCGAGAAATAGACCTCGCCGGTCACTTGAACTCGGCGCTCGTTCTTGTCAAACGTCGACGGATAGCGCAGCTGTGACTCGGAGTTGAGCCATACCTCGGTCGAGTCCTCAAGCACAATCTTGAACTCGCCGCCGCGGGGTACGTCAAGACAAAGGTCCTGAACCTCTTTCTGTTTGTCTTTGGGTGAGGTCAGCAGCTCGTCGGTTTCCAGACCCGATTCACTGGCCGCCAGCACCAGGGAGTGTCCTTCTGACGACGAGAGAATTGCCGATGCTTTTCCGGGCTTGATGTCAGCAATCGATATTTCGGGAACCTCGGCTATCGGCTCTTTATCGGTCGACAGGCCCGACCAACCGAAGTTGAAGGCAAAATATCCGACGACTCCGATAATCGCGGCAATCGCGGCGGCGCGGAGAAGAACACGGTTGCGCGAGCGGCTGCGGATAGCGTCGATGCGGCGCTGCATGTCGGCGGCCGGACGGCTCGAATCAATCAGCCGACGGCTGTCGCGCTCCGATTTGAGCGCGGCAGGGTCGGTGATATCTGACAGAAATCGGCCGTTTGCCTCATCTTCTTTAACCCACGCGTCGAGCTCGGCACGTTCCTCGGTGGTGAGCTTGCCTATGATGCTCTTGTAAATTAAATCGCTGATATTACGGTTCATTCTGTTGATTGATTCTAAAATATAATCTTATTTACCTTGTATAGCGGCATTGATGATAGCGTCGATATTCTCGCTTGAGGGACGGGCTGCATCGGGAGCGATGAGTTTACCGTCGGAGCCGATAAGGATAAAGCGGGGAATACCTGTGATACCCATGGCGGTCGAGAATTTCTTGTTCTGCTCGGGGGTGAGACGATACTGGGGCCATGCGGGTTTGTCAGTAGCGATGAGTTCTTTCCATGCATCCTCATCCTCGTCAACCGAGATGCTGATGAACTCGACCTTGTTGTTTCCTTTGAAACGCTCTACGAGTTCGGCAAACTTGGGAATCTCCTTGCGGCAGGGCCCACACCATGTTGCCCATACGTCAATGTAGATAACCTTGCCATAGAAGTCTTTGAGGCTTACCTCTTTGCCATCGGGAGTCTGAAGCATGGGGATGTAGGGCATTTCCTGACCTGGCTGTACCGATTTCATTATTGACTCGGCTGTAGCACCGTAACGCTCGATGAGGTCGGGATATTTGGCTGCGGTCTTTTTGAAAGCATCCATAAAGATAGCCACCTGGTCGGGGGTGGGCTTGCTGTAAACGAGATAAGAGTTGGCGGCCATACCTGTGGCGCGACGGTGGTTGGCGGGGTTGGTGATGGCGCTGTCAATGAGAGCGAGCTCGGCAACGGCAGGTTCGGCCGACGGATTTCCGAATTCGGCTTCTACCGGGAGATTGGTTCTTATCCAAAGGTTGATAAGATTTGTGCGGCCGGCAATATCGTCATTAGGATTGATTGCACGGACAATCTCAACATATTCGGGATACTCAATCTCTTTTTTACCCTCACGATAAGCCTGATCCATGATAAGGCGTGCAATCTGCCATTTATATTTTCCGTCGGCAACTGCGGTGTAATATTCGTTGTGCTTATTGTCTTTGATCTCGGCAAGGAAAGGCTTGAGAGCGGCATACTCCGAGTCGAGCAACGCACGATAGGTTGCAGTCGATGTTGTGTCGTTTTCGTCCATCGAGAAATATCTCATCATGTAAAATGCCTCGGCGGCACGGTTGACAAAACGGTTGATATCTACATTGTCACCCGAGAACTCGGCTACAGCCTTGTGGCCGTCCATTTTTATATCCATTTCGGTAACATCACCCTTTGCAATAAATGCACCGAGATTTGTGTCACCGACATAAAGCTGGATGTCGCGCTCGGTCACACCTTCGGGAAACTCGGGATTGAACTCAAAGTTACCGAGCGAGTCAAGCTCAACCCTGATATACTGGGTTTCCATTACATCATAGTTGGGCGAGTAGGCAATCTGAATGTCTGTTCCCTCGGGAAGATCGGCGTGTCCCTGGAGCATGGCGCCGTCACCTTGTTTTTCTCCGCACGACGAAAGAACCGCCATTGCCTGAGCAATCATTGCAAAACTGAGAAATTTTTTGAAATTCATTTTTTAATGTGATTAGTTGTGTTACTTAATTTCCTTTAAAAATGAGGCATTTTGAAAGCAACCTCACTTATATTACACGCTCGATTTAAAATAGTATAACTACAAATCACATTTTTTTGAAAAAAATCATTTTCCCTTTTTTTTTAGGTTTTTGTAAAAAAAGTGTCCCTAAAATTGGAATATTAAATTTGTATGTATACTTTTGTAAAGTTTTAGCATCAAAAATGTTTGATTACGACCATATTTATCACGCTTTTGCCAAGGGCAAGATGGCTCCGTTTTACGACAAAATGTATCCGGGGCTGCTCCTTTTTGCGGCAAACACTCTCGGCGACCGTCTCGCTTATCTCGCCGAAGACTGTGTGCAGGATGCGGTGATGAACACTTATTTAAACTTGTCGCGTATTGACGACGCCACTCACTGGCGCTATTTTCTGTTGCAATGTATACGAAACCGCGCTCTCAACATGCTGCGTCACGAAAACGTCAGCGACGCTTATCACACGTCGGGCGAGAAATCCGAGGAAATCGAGCGTGACATCTCTTATGCCATGATACGCCAGGAAACACTCGATGCCCTCTATGCCGCCATCGACTCCCTGCCCGACATCTACCGCGAGGTTTTTGACCTCAGTTTTGAACAGGGACTCAAAAACTCCGAGATAGCCGCCATGCTCGATGTAGCCGAGATTACTGTGAAAAAACGCAAAGCCCGCCTGCTCGACATTTTGCGCGAGCGACTCGGCAAGTCTCCTGACGAGATTATCGCTATACTCATCACCGCCGACATCGCCCTGAGAGCGTGATTGTCTGCCCCCGTTCCCCAAAACAAATTCCCCCTGAAATCACAACCGCTTTGTAGGGACGTGCCTTTGGCTCGTAAGGATCGCCATATCATGACCTGCACTTAACGATTTAAATCATTATATTTCACCCAATGTGACTCTCGGGCTATTATTATCCCAACCTCACTTTATAAGACTTATAATATTCATAAAAATGGCGGCGTGCCAATCATGACACGCCGCCGGGGGTTCAGTATATAAACTGAAAGAAATAGTGCTCTATTGCATTATTTTACTTTTTGGTAATCTCGACAGCATAGGGCTGACCTTTGAGGATGAGTTTGACAGTATATGAACCGGCATCGGTCTTGATGTTGTCACCGCCAAATGTCAGGTTTTGAACATCACCGCCAAGGTTGATATCCCAGTTGTCGTTCATGCGGAACTTCCACTCGGTATCGCTCTCAAATTTCACGTCAACAGTCCATTCGGTAAAGTCGTCGTTAGGAGTCATCGCGAGCTGCGAACCCCAGTCGTTGAAGCCACCGATCATACCGAGCGATACAATCTGGGTGAGAGTTGTAGCGCGGGTGGTGTAGTTCATTGTCATGTAGTAGAGCGATGCTTCGGGCACCGAGATGTTGTCACCGCCTATTGCTGTACCCTCGCCAACATAGATGCCGTCTTCCTCTTTGTAAGAGAACGAGCTGTTTGACTGACCGAAATCACGTCCGTTCCAACCGGCATCAGGGCTGAACTTGAACGATCCGCTCAGCGATACGAGACCTTTATAGTTGATATAGTCATCGGTATAGAGTGAAGCATAGGGGAACGACCAGCCGTTGGCGTCGCCTGGAGTGTAGAAGCTCTCGATAGCCTGGATATAGTTGAAGGTGCGCTCCTCCATGTTTACGGTGAAGAGAACCATACCGTCCATGAAGAAGAGACCGCTATTATCACCGTTTACGTTAGACTCGGCAACAAGATCACCATCATGGCCATCCTGATTATCGGCACCTGGAACGAGACCGGCCGAATTGCTGCTGAAACCTTGATACTGTGACAACGATATAATCTGCCAGTAAAGACCGTCAGCTACCATGTCAACGGGGAAGTCATAGGTAAACGAGAATGTCGGGATGTCATAAGGACTACCCTGAGCTGCCTGGACAAGCTCGATCGAGTTCTCTTTAGTCCATGTTTTTCCGTCGGTCGAGTACATGAAGTAATAGCCTTCCTCAATGAGGTTTGACGGAGCGATGGGAACTACCGAAAGTTCTTCGGCACAGTAATATGTGGTGGGGTCGCCGATGCGTACCTCAGTCTTACCGTTTACTGCATAAGCCGCAAAACGGGTATATACCTTGAGAGCCGCGGGGTCTTTGGTGATGACCTCGTTGATGGCACCCTGGAAAACATCGGGATTAACGGTAACCACACCTTCTTCATTAATTTCGGTGTCGAGTGACTGCACTTTTTCAAACTTGTTGTCGGGAGCGACGTCCATCACGAGTTTGAGAGTATAGTTTTCGGGGAAATCGGTCAGTGACACGGTTGCCACCTGTGCCGATCCACCCTCCTCGTTGATAGTACCGAGGTTGAGTGTACCGGTCTGAGGTGTGAAAGTAACACCGTCGGCCTGGAATATGGCTTCCTGCGGATTGCTCTGTGCGGGCGGATTGGGCTCCTCATAGTTGTCGCAAGCCGTAAATCCGAGGCAAAGGGCCAGGATTGAGAAAAATGCTGCTTTTTTCATAAAAACTTATTGATTTTTATCTCTTGATTTCATTGAAGATTGTCAGTCAGGCTGTAGGGACGTGACTTTGACACGTTGTGGTCGTCGGCGTTATCGCCTCATCTGCGTGCCAAAGGCACGTCCCTTCAATCTCATTTGACAAGTTTCTGAAAAATCTTGATGCTTGTTAAATTATAGAGAAGTATTTAATCAGTCTACACGGGTAACGGTAACTGTGTACTGATCCTTGATGCTCATGTCAACGACAATCTTCATCTTGCCTTCAGTTGTCCAGTTGGTCCAGTGGAACGATCCTTTACCCTTAACCATCGGAGCCATACCCGAGTTGCCGGTGAGCTCAAAGTCCATAGCGCTGTCATCAACCTGCGAGCCATAAGAATCGGCATCCCAACCGGTGAGAGCGGTATAGAAGCGGAATGTCGGGTCAGCGGGGATGGTAAAGACAGCCGAGTAGATACCGCTGCCAATAGCATCATCGTCCTCAAACAATCGCCAGTCGGCATAGTGAGCGGCGTTGTCTGCGGTCGGACCGGCCCATCCTTCGGGAGTACCTACGAGATAGATAAATCCGGGCTGCGGAACGGCAAAGTAGAATTTAACCTTGTTGAGCGATACCACATTTGACTTGATGGTAGTGCCCTCGATACCTTCGAGCTGGGCAACAGCACGGAAGTAAACTTTCTCGGCAGGGAGGTCCTGATAGTTATCTTCCGAATCAAATCCGTGGAGTTTGCAAAGAGCGACAGCTACGTCCTCATCTTTATAAACAAGACGGGTCTGGGTGGGAGTTGACGACTGGATAGTCTCGAAAGTCGCAAAATCCTCGGTCAAAGACACTTCGGCCGAATATTGAACGATTGCCGAGTAGCCGTAGTCGGGCTGAGAGCAGGTAAGCTCTATGGTGTTACCCTCGGTCAGCTGATAATACTGATCCTGGAGAGCGGGGGTATTGAGCACGAACGTTGTGGGTGTCTGCAGAACAGGATCGCGGTCCTGGCTGCAAGAACTGAGCCCGGCGATTGCCGTCAGGCAAGCCAAAAACATTGATATTTTTTTCATTGTTGCGTTCATTGAAAAATTAATGATATGATGTCATGTACTGCGGCATCGATCAATAGCCGGGGTTCTGAGTATAACCGTTGCGGGCGGCTGTGGTGCTGGGCAACGGATAAACGTTGAAGTTTGAAGAGAAGTCGGCACCGTTGCGCTGCTGGTTTTTCCATGACCAGTTGTAACCGGTAATCCACTGTCCGTAGCGGATAAGGTCGGTACGGCGGGTCGATTCGGTGTAGAGCTCGCGACAACGTTCGGCGCGGAGGTCACCCATACCCACTGCCGAAAGGGCGTCAAGGCCTGCACGCTGACGGGTGTAGTTCACATAGGTTGTAGCCTTGGCACGGTCACCACCGCCGTTGAGAGCGGCTTCGGCTGCCGAGAGATAGATTTCGGCGAGACGAATCATAGCGTAGTCAACACCAAGCTGGTCGGTAGCCTCGGGTGAAGCAGCCTTGTTTATCTCGTTGTTGTCATCGATTACCCAGTTGGTATATTTAACAGCGAGAT
>JAIDNJ010000004.1 GCA_029063895.1 Muribaculaceae bacterium
TATTAACTTTGTAGGTGATAAGAAGCAATCTGCTCACCCGGGGCGATTGTAAATTTTTAAATCCTCAAAGTCTCATGAGAAAAACCATCATTTCACTTGCCCTAACCCTGGCGACGATTGCGACCGGAGCTAACGGTCAGACTTCTCAAGCCTCGCGCGACGAGCTTAACAAAGTTTTAAAATCATCAATGCCCGCCCACATTCAGGTTGGACGCGTCGGTGTTGATACGGTTATCGTTGATGCACGCAAACGCATTGTAACAATTCAATGTAACGAAGCAACATCCTATCTCCCGTTCACACCCGAATATGTGGCTACTCTAAAAGATAGCTTCAAGAGCGCTCTCGGAGAGGGATATGACAAATACAAGATTGCCATAACGGCCAACGGTTACAATGCCGATGACCTCGCGCTGGGTGCTGTCCGCAAAAATATTGCTCCTAAAGAAAAGACTCCTTTTGTTGTTGAGGCTGACAAATTCACTATCGCTCCGACAGAGGGCCTTGAGGGAGCCAATATCGCCGTATGGCAAAGCCACGGATGGTATTTTGAGAAAAAACTTAACCGATGGGAATGGCAACGCGCACGCATCATGCAAACCGTCGAGGACCTTTATACCCAAAGCTATGTCGTACCGTTCCTGATGCCCATGCTTGAGAACGCAGGTGCATATGTTCTTTGCCCCCGTGAACGCGACCTCACTGAAATCGAGCTTATCATCGACAACGATGGTGCTCTTGCCGGCGGAACTTATTCTGAAAACAATCAGTCGCTCTGGAGCGATGTTACTCCAGGCTTTGCCCACCGATATGAAAATTATACCGACATCGACGGTAAAAAGAATCCGTTCATGCTCGGTACAGCACGTAAAGCAGCAGCTAATTCAGGCGCGACAGCATCGTGGAATGCAAACATTCCAGTTTCCCGTAACTATGCTGTTTATGTTTCTTATAAAAGTTTCCCCAACAGCTCGACAAAAGCTGTCTACACAGTAAACGCCGCCGACGGAGCCCACAAGGTTACCGTAAACCAGAAAATGGGTGGTTCTACATGGATTTATCTCGGAACATTCCCGCTTACCAAAGGAGAATCGGCCAACCCGATTGTAACCCTGACTGCCAATGGAGGTAAGAAAAATGAAGTTGTATCGGCCGACGCTATTAAAATAGGTGGCGGTATGGGTAACATTGCCCGTGCAGCTCAGGTGATCAACCAGAACGGCGACACTGTAACCGAATACATAGCCAGCGGATATCCCCGTTTCACCGAGGGCGCACGCTACTGGCTCCAGTGGGCCGGTATGCCCGACTCGGTTTACACTCCGTTCAGCGGCAAAAACGACTATAACGACGACTATACATCACGCGCTCTTTGGGTCAACTACATGGCCGGAGGCTCGTCGATGCTTCCCAAACGCGAAGGTCTCAACATCCCCATTGACCTCTCTTTTGCTTTCCACTCTGACGCAGGTACCACCTATAACGATTCAATTATCGGTACTCTGGGCATCTACTCTACTAACGACAACAAAACCACCGGCAACGGATCGTCTCGCCTTGCAAACCGCGATCTCACCGATATGATCATCACCGAGATTGTCAATGACATCCGTGCCAATTTTGAGCCGAACTGGACCCGTCGCGGCCTATGGGACAAAAAATATTATGAAGCACGCGTACCCGAGGTTCCGGCAATGCTCCTCGAACTTCTGTCGCACCAGAACTTTGCCGATATGAAGTATGGTCTTGACCCGACATTCCGCTTCACAGTGAGCCGTGCCATCTACAAAGCCATGGGTCGCTTTATCGCCAACCGTGATAAACGTCAGTTTATTGTTCAGCCGCTCCCGGTCAACAACTTTGCCATCGTACGCACAGCTCCCAAGCAGTACACCCTGTCATGGGCCGCTACTCCCGATAAACTCGAGGAAACAGCTATGCCCGAGTATTACAATGTTTTACAGCGTATTGACAACGGTGTGTTCAAGGTTGTCGCTACCGTAAGCACCCCCGAGTACACCTTTAATGCTCCCGATGACCACATCTATTCATTCCGCATCGTGGCTGGTAACAAGGGTGGTGTCAGCTTCCCTTCTGAAACCCTCGCGCTCTGCGCTATCGATAACGGTAAAGAACCCGTGACAATCATCAACGGCTTTACACGAGTTTCGGGTCCCGACACATTTGACTCTGGCGACATCGCCGGCTTCTATGATATGCGTGACCACGGTGTACCCTACATCTATGACGCATCATTCATCGGATCACAGTTTGAATTCCGCCGTGACATTCCCTGGATGGACGATGACGCAGCCGGCTTTGGTGCCAGCCGTGCCAATTTTGAAGAAAAAATCGTCGCCGGTAACACATTTGATTATGTTTATATCCACGGTCAGGCAATCCGCAACGCCGGATATGGATTTGTATCAACCAGTGTCGGTGCATTTGTAAACTCTAACGCTTCCTCAACACCCGGTTCAATCGACCTTATTCTTGGTAAACAGAAAGAGACCAAAGTAGGAACCGGTCTCTATGGTACTAAATACAAAGCTCTCCCGGCTGAACTTCAAGCCCGAATCAAAGCCCACACCGATAACGGCGGCAACGTCTTTGTTTCAGGAGCCTATGTGGCTACTGACCTTTGGGACAATCCTTACAGCGACAAAGAAACACTCGAAGCCGATAAGAAATTTGCGACCGAAGTACTCGGTTACCACTGGCGTGTCGGTCAGGCATCGGTAACCGGCGATGCATACGAGACAGTTTCACCCTTCAAGGAATTTAAGAACGGACGTTTTGATTTCTATAACGAACTCAATGCCGACAGCTATGCCGTTGAATCGCCCGATTCATTCTATGCATCAAAGAAAGAAGGCGCTACAATCATGCGATATGGCGAAAACAATCTTGTAGCCGGTATCGCAATGAAGACCCCCGCCTACAGCACTGTTGTTATCGGCTTCCCATTTGAATCTATCAAAGCTGACAACGGCCGAGACCTTCTCATGAAACAGATTCTCGAATTCTTCAATAAATAAACGATAAATCAATACATTACATAACATGGTGGCCTATTAAGGGCCACCACTAAAAAACTACAGACATGAACAAAACCGTCAACTGCTTTCTTCCTTACGACAGCCCGGCAAATGTTACACCGACGATTGAAGCACTCCGCCAGTCAAAAGCGGTGAAAGAAATCTATCTTCTTTCAAACAATCCCGAACTCAAAGCTATCGAGGGAACAACCGTTCTCCCCATCGATACGCTCAACAGCTCGGCTACAATGAAGACCATCGCAGCCCACGCCGACAGTGACTATATCCTTTTATACACAAAATACAACAGCCTGCTCCCCGGTTACCTCGCTATCGAGCGATTTGTAAGACTCGCCGATGACTCAGCCGCCGGAATGATGTATGCCGACTGCTACACTGTAGTTGACGGCGTTCAGGCCAAATCACCCGCTATCGACTACCAGTTCGGTTCACTCCGCGACGATTTCAACTTCAACTCGGTTCTTTTCTTCAATGCCGAAGTCTTCAAAAAAGCAGCAGCTGCAATTGACACCGAATATACAGCTGCCGGCCTCTATGACATCCGACTCAAAGTTTCTCAAATCGCACCTATCGTTCACATTAACGAATATCTCTACAGCGACGTCACTCTTGACAACCGCAAAAGCGGCGAGAAAATTTTTGACTATGTAGACCCCAAAAACCGCGGCGTACAAATCGAAATGGAAAAAGCATGCACCGATCACCTCAAAAAAATCGGAGGCTATCTTGAACCCGTTTTTGACACAATCAACTTTGAGAAAGGTGAATTTGAAAATGAAGCATCGGTTATCATCCCTGTACGAAACCGTGTTCGCAC
>JAIDNJ010000040.1 GCA_029063895.1 Muribaculaceae bacterium
ATAATAATGTGTTGGAAGAACGGAAATGAAGATTTTTCAAAAATTAGGAAAAATAAGTCGGATTTTTTTTGGTGGTAAAAAATAAATACGTAACTTTGCACTGCAATTGAGAGGAAACTCCTCTTAAGAGCGAGAGAAAATTGAAAAAGATGCCTCTTTAGCTCAGTTGGCCAGAGCACGTGATTTGTAATCTCGGGGTCGTTGGTTCGAATCCGACAAGAGGCTCAAAGTAAAGCGCAAGCTTTGAAGGGCGAATACCAGAGTGGCCAAATGGGGCAGACTGTAAATCTGCTGGCTTATGCCTTCGGTGGTTCGAATCCATCTTCGCCCACAACTTCTGCGGAAGTAGCTCAGTCGATAGAGCATCAGCCTTCCAAGCTGAGGGTCGCGGGTTTGAGCCCCGTCTTCCGCTCTAAGCAACTGTTAAAAGTTTGCCAATGTAGCTCAGGGGTAGAGCACTTCCTTGGTAAGGAAGAGGTCGCGGGTTCAAATCCCGCCATCGGCTCTAAAGTAATTTTGTTATTTTGATTGCCCCGATAGCGACTTGTGCCGTCGTGGCTTTTCATCTGAAACTTGTAAAATATTAATAAATTAAATAAACTAACTAAGCAAAGTTATGGCAAAAGAGAAATTCGAAAGAACCAAACCTCACGTTAACATTGGTACTATCGGCCACGTTGACCACGGTAAAACTACTTTGACCGCTGCAATCACCACCGTGCTTGCTAAAAAAGGTCTTTCTGAAGTAAAATCGTTCGACCAGATCGACAACGCTCCCGAAGAAAAAGAGCGTGGTATTACTATCAATACCGCTCACGTTGAGTATGAAACCGCTAACCGCCACTATGCTCACGTTGACTGCCCGGGACACGCTGACTACGTTAAGAACATGGTTACCGGTGCTGCTCAGATGGACGGTGCTATCATCGTGGTTGCTGCTACTGATGGTCCTATGCCCCAGACTCGCGAACACATCCTTCTCGCTCGCCAGGTGAACGTTCCCCGTATTGTTGTATTCCTCAACAAATGCGACATGGTTGACGACGAAGAAATGCTCGAACTCGTTGAGATGGATATGCGTGACCTTCTTTCTTCTTACGAATATGATGGTGACAACACTCCTATCATCCGTGGTTCTGCTCTCGGTGCTCTTAACGGCGAACCTGAATGGGAAGCTAAAGTTATGGAACTCATGGATGCAGTTGACAATTGGATTCCCCTGCCTCCCCGCGATATCGACAAACCCTTCCTCATGCCTGTTGAAGACGTCTTCTCAATCACCGGTCGTGGTACCGTTGCTACCGGTCGTATCGAAACTGGTATCGTGAAAGTTGGTGACGAAGTTCAGATCATGGGTCTTGGTGCTGACATGAAATCGGTTGTTACCGGTGTTGAAATGTTCCGCAAGCTCCTCGATCAGGGTGAAGCTGGTGACAACGTTGGTCTTCTCCTCCGCGGTATCGACAAGAAAGATATCAAACGTGGTATGGTTATCTGCCACCCCGGAGTTGTTAAACCCCACAGCAAATTCAAAGCTTCAGTTTATATCCTGAAGAAAGAAGAAGGTGGTCGTCACACTCCGTTCCACAACCACTATCGTCCCCAGTTCTACATCCGTACACTTGACGTAACCGGTGAAATCACTCTTCCCGAAGGTGTAGAAATGGTAATGCCCGGTGACCACGTGGAAATCATCGTTGAACTCATCAACCCCGTTGCATGTGACCAGGGTCTCCGCTTCGCTATCCGTGAAGGTGGCCGCACTGTAGGTTCGGGTCAGATTACTGAG
This sequence comes from Muribaculaceae bacterium, assembly GCA_029063895.1. GTDB lineage: Bacteria > Bacteroidota > Bacteroidia > Bacteroidales > Muribaculaceae > CAJUPY01. The sequence goes on from JAIDNJ010000040.1 coordinate 1,790, forward strand.
ATCCTCGACTAATAACTACTGTTATAGAGTAAACAATAAATAAAATCATTCCTCGTTTTGAGGAATCATATCGGGGAATGATTTTATAACATACGGGAATAGCTCAGTCGGTAGAGCACTGGTCTCCAAAACCAGGTGTCGGGAGTTCGAGCCTCTCTTCCCGTGCTAAAAACAAACAAAAATGAAATTAGGTATACTTACGAATATCCGGGATGCTTATGACGAGCTTCGTTACAAAACATCCTGGCCTACCGGCAGCCAGCTGATTAAGAGCGCGCTTATCGTGATGGTAGCTTCCGTTATTATCGCTTTGATAATTCTCATCATGGATCAGCTCGTCAATCAGTTGATGCACTTCATTTATAGCCTCTGAGCCGGTAACCTTACAAGTTTTATAGACAATGGCTGAAAATTCAAATTCGACAAACGGAGAAATTGTGTCTGCGGCAACCCATTCCGACGGTCGTGCGTGGTATGTACTACGTGCTATCTCGGGTAAGGAAGCCAAAGTTAAAGAGTTTCTCGAGGCCGCGATGCGCAACACCGACCTCGGGCAATTTTTGTTTCAAGTCGTTATCCCAACTGAAAAGGTACTGACTCTCCGCAACGGCAAGAAAGTCGTTAAAGAAAAAAATCTTTATTCTGGTTATGTTTTCATTGAGGCGATTCTCACCGGTGAAGTGATGCATGAACTCAGCAACACTACAAACGTGATCGGTTTCCTCAAGGGACGTCAGAAAGATGCCAAGCCCGAAGCACTCCGCGAAAGCGAGGTGATGCGTATGCTCGGTACTGCTGATGACCTCAGTGAAATCCCCGACGAAGAATCGGTAGCCTACCAGAAAGGTGAAATCGTTAAGATTAACGACGGACCCTTCAAAGGCTTTACCGGTGAGGTCGACGAGGTCTATGACAAGAAGAAGAAGCTCAAGGTTATGGTGAAAATATTCGGGCACAAGACTTCTCTTGAGCTCGAGAATTCGCAAGTAGAGAGGGAATGATGCTGGAGACAGGATGGATGTTGTTACGAATCGGACCTGTCGATAAAACAGATTTTCTCGCCTTAATAAATATCTAATATTTTAAATCAAACGACAACAATGGCAAAAGAAATTGCTGGACAGATCAAATTGCAGATCAAAGGTGGCGCTGCAAACCCCTCACCCCCAGTTGGTCCCGCTCTCGGTTCCAAGGGTATTAACATCATGGAGTTTTGCAAGCAGTTCAATGCGCGCACCCAGGACAAAGCTGGTAAAGTACTTCCTGTAGTAATTACTTATTACACTGACAAGAGCTTTGACTTCGTAGTCAAGACTCCTCCGGTGGCAATCCAGCTCCTTGAAGCCGCTAAGATTAAAGGTGGTTCGGCTCAGCCCAACCGCAACAAAGTGGCTCAGATTACCTGGGATCAGGTTAAAGCTATCGCTGAAGACAAAATGCCCGACCTGAACTGTTTCACCCTTAAATCGGCAATGACAATGGTTGCCGGTACTGCCCGCAGCATGGGTATCACCGTTAACGGAACTTTTCCCGAACTCTAAAACTTCAATTGAACTATGACTAAACTGACAAAAAATCAAAAGTTGGCCCTGGAGAAGATTGAAGCAGGAAAAGCTTACACTCTTGCTGAGGCTTGCGAAAAAGTAAAAGAAATCACTTACACCAAGTTTGACGCTTCTCTCGATATCGACGTTCGTCTCGGTGTTGACCCCCGTAAGGCAAACCAGATGGTACGTGGCGTCGTTACCCTTCCCCACGGAACCGGTAAACAGATTCGCGTTCTCGTTCTTTGTACTCCCGATGCCGAGGCTGCTGCCAAGGCTGCCGGTGCCGACTATGTCGGTCTCGATGAATATATCGAGAAAATCAAAGGCGGTTGGACCGATATCGATGTCATCATCACTCAGCCCGCTATCATGGGTAAGATCGGTGCCCTCGGCCGTATCCTCGGTCCCCGTGGCCTCATGCCTAACCCCAAGAGTGGTACTGTGACTGTTGACGTAGCCAAGGCTGTTGAAGAAGTCAAGAAAGGTAAAATCGACTTCAAGGTTGACAAGAACGGTATCGTTCACTCGTCAATCGGTAAAGTTTCGTTCTCTCCCGAAGCTATGCGCGATAATGCCCGTGAATTTATCAACACTCTCATCAAGCTCAAACCCGCAACCGCAAAAGGCACCTATATCAAGAGCATTTATCTTTCGAGCACCATGAGTCCCGGTGTCAAGATTGATGTTAAATCAGTCGACGAATAACCTTTAAACTGACGACAAAATGAAAAAAGAAGATAAAGCTTTAATTATTGAAAAGATTGCAGCTACCATCAAGGAATACAGCTGCTTCTACCTGGCTGAGACAGCCGGCCTTGACGCTGCTGAAACCAGCGAGATGCGCCGCGCTTGCTTCAAGGATGATATCAAACTCATGGTTGTCAAGAACGCTCTTCTTCACAAGGCTCTTGAAAACCTCGAAGGTGATTACTCCGAACTCTACCCGGCTCTGAAAGGTTCTACTTCGATCCTTTTCAGCAACACCGGCAACGCTCCTGCCAAGCTCCTCAAGAAGGTTGCAAAGAAGGACGCTACTCTCCCCCGTTTCAAAGCTGCCTATGTTGAAGAAACAATCTATATCGGTGAAAACCAGCTCGACACTCTTGCAAGCCTCAAAAGCAAGAACGAACTTATCGCCGACATCGTTGCTCTTCTCCAGTCTCCTGCAAAGAACATTATCTCGGCTCTTACTTCAGGAGGTTCAAAAATCTCAGGCATCGTAGAAACAATCGCAAACAAAGAATAATTTTAACTGAACAATAACACATTAAATCATACTAAAATGGCAGATTTAAAAGCTTTTGCTGAACAACTCGTAAACCTCACCGTTAAAGAAGCTACCGAACTCGCTCAGATCCTCAAAGACGAATATGGTATCGAACCCGCAGCTGCTGCTGTAGCTGTTGCAGCCGGTCCCGCTGCCGGTGCTCCCGCCGCTGAAGAAAAAACTTCATTCGATGTAGTTCTCAAAGCTGCAGGTGCTTCTAAGCTCGCTGTTGTTAAACTCGTTAAAGAACTCACCGGTCTTGGCCTCAAAGAAGCTAAAGAACTCGTTGACAACGCTCCTAACACCGTCAAAGAAGGTCTTGCAAAGGCTGACGCTGAAGGTCTCAAAAAACAGCTCGAAGAAGCAGGCGCTGAAGTTGAACTTAAATAATATTGCCTGAGTTTCAGGCGATTAGGTTAAGAATCCTCTTAAACGAAGATTCTTAACCTTTTTGTGTTATATTTTATTTTGAGTTCCCTTAACCCCTTTTTTAGATGTCAGTAACTTCAGAAAAACCCCGTATAAATTTCGCTTCGGTAAAGAATCCGTTTCCTTACCCCGATTTTCTTGAGGTGCAGCTTAAGTCGTTTCGTGACTTCCTTCAACTCGACACCCCTCCCGAACAACGTAACAACGAGGGACTTTATAAAGTTTTTGCCGAGAACTTCCCTATCGCTGATACCCGAAACAATTTCGTCCTCGAGTTTCTCGACTACTATATCGACCCCCCGCGCTACACTATCGAAGAGTGTCTTGAGAGAGGTCTGACTTATTGTGTCCCCTTGAAGGCAAAACTTAAGCTCTATTGCACCGACCCCGATCACGAGGACTTTGACACCGTTGTCCAGGACGTGTATCTCGGCCCTATTCCCTATATGACCGAGAAGGGAACATTTGTCATCAACGGCGCCGAGCGTGTCGTCGTGTCTCAGCTCCATCGCTCTCCCGGCGTTTTCTTTGGCCAGAGCATGCACGCCAACGGCACCAAACTTTACTCTGCACGTATCATTCCTTTCCACGGCTCTTGGATTGAGTTTGCTACTGACATCAATAATGTCATGTATGCCTATATCGACCGTAAAAAGAAACTCCCCGTAACCACTCTTTTACGCGCGATAGGCTTTGAAAGTGAAAAAGATATTATTCAGATTTTCGGTAAAGCCGAGGAAATCAAAGCTACACGTGAAAATCTTGAAGCGGCTAAAGACCGCAAGATTGCTGCCCGTGTCGTTCGCACCTACTATGAGGACTCAAGCGACAGCGATACCGGCGAGGTGACCACTATCGCTCGTTCGGAAATCGTTGCCGAGCGTGAGTCGGTTCTCGACGAATATCTCATCGATGAGATTCTCAACTCGGGTGTAGAATCAATTCTCGTTCACAGCGAGGATGCAAACAACGGCGACTATTCTATCATCTCCAACACACTCCGCAAGGACCAGGCCAACACCGAGAAAGAGGCCGTGCAGTACATCTACCGTCAGCTCCGCAACGCCGACGCTCCCGATGATGCAAGTGCTCGCGAGGTTATCAATAACCTCTTCTTCTCGGAAAAACGTTATGACCTCGGCGAGGTAGGCCGTTTCCGTATCAACAAAAAACTCGGTCTCAGCACCCCCCTCGATGTTAAGGTCCTCACCAAGGAAGACATCATCTCTATTATCAAATACCTCATCGAGCTTATTAACTCAAAAGCCGATGTCGATGATATCGACCACCTCTCAAACCGTCGTGTCCGCACTGTAGGCGAGCAGCTCTACCAGCAGTTTGCCAATGGTCTCTCACGTATGTCACGTACAATCCGCGAGCGTATGAACGTCCGCGACAACGAGGTGTTCACCCCCATTGACCTCATCAACGCCAAGACTCTTTCGTCGGCCATCAACTCGTTCTTTGGCACAAACGCCCTCTCGCAGTTCATGGACCAGACCAACCCTCTGGCCGAGATGACTCACAAGCGCCGTATGTCGGCCCTCGGCCCCGGCGGTCTCTCGCGTGAGCGTGCCGGCTTCGAGGTGCGAGACGTTCACTATACCCACTATGGTCGTCTCTGTCCTATCGAAACCCCTGAAGGTCCTAACATCGGTCTTATATCGTCACTTTGTGTCTATGCCAAAATCAACGATCTCGGTTTCATTGAAACTCCCTATCGTCAGGTTGAAGACTCTAAAGTGAATCTCAATAATGACGAAATCGTCTATCTCGCAGCCGAGATGGAAGAAGGTAAAGTCATCGCCCAGGGTAATGCACCCCTCAACGACGACGGTACTTTCATCCGCGACAGGGTTAAAGCCCGTCTTGACGCCGACTTCCCCGTTGTGGCTCCCGCCGAGGTTGAACTGATGGACGTTTCGCCCACCCAGATTGCATCTATCGCTGCATCGCTCATCCCCTTCCTCGAACACGACGACGCCAACCGTGCCCTCATGGGTTCAAACATGATGCGTCAGGCCGTGCCCCTTCTCCGCAGCGAGGCTCCTATCGTCGGCACCGGCATCGAAAGCCAGCTCATCCGCGACAGCCGCACTCAGATTACTGCCGAAGGCCCCGGTGTCATCGAGTTTGTCGACGCTACTGTTATCCGCATCCGCTATGACCGTACTGAGGACGATGAGTTTGTTGCATTTGAAGATGCTGTCAAGGAATATCATATTCCAAAGTTTCGCAAAACCAACCAGAGCACCACTATCGACCTCCGTCCCATCTGTGAGCGTGGTCAGCGTGTGACTGCCGGTGAAATCCTCACCGAAGGTTACTCTACCGAAAACGGCGAGCTCGCCCTCGGACGCAACCTCAAGGTCGCTTTCATGCCCTGGAAAGGATATAACTATGAGGACGCCATCGTGCTCAACGAGCGTGTCGTTAAGGAAGATATCCTCACTTCGGTTCACGTCGACGAGTATACCCTCGAAGTCCGTGAAACCAAACGTGGTATGGAAGAACTCACCTCCGACATCCCCAACGTGAGCGAGGACGCTACAAAAGACCTCGACGAACGCGGTATCATCCGTGTCGGTGCCCATGTAGTTCCCGGCGACATCATGATTGGTAAGATCACCCCCAAAGGCGAGTCTGACCCCACTCCCGAAGAAAAACTTCTCCGTGCAATCTTCGGTGACAAGGCCGGCGACGTTAAAGACGCTTCTCTCAAGGCGACTCCGTCGCTCAAGGGTGTTGTCATCGGCACATACCTCTTCTCGCGCGTGGCCAAGACAACCGGTAACCGTCGTGCCACCAATGCACGCCTCCCGATGCTTGTCGAGGAATATGAGGAAAAACAGGATAAACTCAAAGATATCCTTGTCAACAAGCTCCTCACTCTCACCAACGGTAAAACCTCGCAGGGTGTCAAAGACTTCCTCGGAACCGAAGTCATTGAGAAAGGTCAGAAATTTACAGCCTCGGTTCTCCGTGACATCAACTATGACACTATCAACCTGAGCAAGTGGACTGCCGACGATCACAAAAACGAACTCATCTCCCGCACAATCCGCAACTACCTGCGCAAGTCTAAGGAGATTGACGCCGAGCTCCACCGCAAAAAATATGATATCTCTATCGGTGATGATCTTCCCTCGGGAATCATGCAGATGGCCAAAGTCTATATCGCCAAGAAACGTAAAATCAGCGTAGGTGACAAGATGGCAGGTCGTCACGGTAACAAAGGTATCGTATCGCGCATCGTCCGTCAGGAAGACATGCCCTTCCTTGCCGACGGTACTCCGGTCGACATCTGTCTTAACCCCCTCGGTGTGCCTTCGCGTATGAACCTCGGTCAGATTTTCGAGACTGTTCTCGGTTGGGCCGGACGCGAGCTCGGCGAGAAATTTGCAACACCGATTTTTGACGGTGCAACTCTCGACGACCTCAACAACTGGACCGACAAGGCCGGTGTTCCCCGCTATGGTAAAACCTACCTCTATGACGGCGGTACAGGCGAACGCTTTGACCAGCCCGCCACTGTAGGTGTCATCTATATGCTCAAACTCGGCCACATGGTTGAAGACAAGATGCACGCCCGTTCAATCGGTCCGTACTCTCTCATCACCCAGCAGCCTCTCGGTGGTAAAGCCCAGTTTGGTGGTCAGCGTTTCGGAGAGATGGAGGTTTGGGCGCTTGAAGCATTCGGCGCCGCCCACATTCTTCAGGAGATCCTCACCATCAAGAGTGACGACGTCACCGGTCGCAGCAAGGCTTATGAAGCAATTGTCAAGGGCGATCCCATGCCGCCGGCCGGTATCCCCGAATCGCTCAACGTGCTTCTCCACGAGCTTCGCGGTCTTTGCTTGAGCATCAACCTTGAAAACTAAAATTTAACTCTCCACTTTGCCCTTTTGACCTCCCAGGCCGGGAGTGACAAAGGAAAAATTTAAAAGAGTGTCAGTCCCCGAGTCTGCTTCTCCCCGTCAGGGGAGCGGCAGACAAAAGGCGACCTTCGGAGCAATATAAAATACTTTTTTAATAACTCAAAATGGCTTTTAGAAAAGAAAAATCAACCAAAACCAGCTTTTCAAAAATCTCTATAGGTATCGCTTCACCCGAGGAGATTCTTGAAAAATCAAGTGGCGAGGTCCTCAAACCCGAAACCATCAACTACCGCACTTACAAGCCTGAGCGCGACGGACTTTTCTGCGAGCGTATATTCGGTCCTGTAAAGGACTACGAGTGTCATTGCGGAAAATACAAACGTATCCGTTACAAAGGCATCGTCTGTGACCGTTGTGGTGTCGAGGTGACCGAGAAAAAAGTGCGCCGCGAGCGCATGGGTCACATCAAGCTTGTCGTGCCCGTAGCCCACATCTGGTACTTCCGTTCGCTCCCCAACAAGATAGGTTACCTCCTCGGTCTTCCCTCAAAGAAGCTCGATGCGGTTATCTATTATGAAAAATATATTGTCATTCAGGCTGGTGCCGCTGCCGAGCTTTCTGTTTCGGAAAAAGGCGATTATGTTGCCAACAATGACCTCCTCTCTGAGGAAGAATACTTCTCGATTCTCGATCGTCTTCCCAAGGAAAATCAGCTCCTTGACGATTCAGACCCCAACAAGTTTATCGCCAAGATGGGTGCCGAGGCTATCTATGACATGCTCATCCGTCTCGACCTTGACCGTCTTGCCGCCGACCTCCGCGACCTCGCTGACCGCGACGGATCGCAGCAGCGCAAAACCGAGGCTCTCAAACGCCTGCAGGTCGTTGAGTCGTTCCGCGCTTCAAAAAACCGCAACAAACCCGAATGGATGATTCTTCAGGCGGTTCCTGTCATTCCGCCCGAACTCCGTCCTCTCGTGCCCCTCGATGGCGGCCGTTTTGCGACATCAGACCTTAACGACCTCTATCGTCGTGTGATTATCCGTAACAACCGTCTCAAACGTCTCATCGAAATCAAGGCTCCCGAGGTGATTCTCCGTAACGAGAAACGTATGCTTCAGGAGGCTGTTGACTCTCTTCTCGACAACTCACGCAAGTCGTCGGCTGTCAAGACTGAAGCCAACCGACCCCTCAAGTCACTCTCTGATAGCCTTAAAGGTAAACAGGGTCGTTTCCGTCAGAACCTTCTCGGTAAACGTGTCGACTACTCGGCTCGTTCGGTTATCGTTGTTGGTCCCGAGCTCAAGATGCACGAGTGCGGTATTCCCAAAAACATGGCTGCCGAACTTTACAAACCTTTTGTAATCCGCAAGCTCATCGAGCGCGGCATTGTCAAGACTGTTAAGTCGGCCAAGAAAATCGTTGACCGCAAGGAACCCGTCGTTTGGGATATCCTCGAGCACGTGATGAAAGGTCACCCCGTTCTCCTCAACCGTGCCCCGACACTTCACCGTCTCGGTATCCAGGCTTTCCAGCCCAAGATGATCGAGGGTAAGGCAATCCAGCTCCATCCGCTCGCTTGTACTGCATTCAACGCCGACTTTGACGGTGACCAGATGGCCGTTCACTTGCCTCTCGGCAACGAGGCTATTCTCGAGGCCCAGATGCTCATGCTCGGTGCCCACAACATTCTTAACCCCGCCAACGGCGCCCCCATCACCGTTCCTTCACAGGATATGGTGCTCGGACTCTACTATATCACCAAACTCCGCAAAGGCGACAAAGGTGAGGGCCTCAAATTCTATGGCCCTGAAGAAGCTGAAATCGCCTATAACGAGGGTCGCGTCACTCTCCATGCTCCCGTCTCGGTCATGGTCGATGATATCGACGAGAACGGTAATCCCATCCGTCACCTTGTCGAGAATACATCGGTAGGTCGCGTTCTTGTAAACCGATTTGTACCCGCTGAAATCGGTTATGTGAACGAAATCCTTTCAAAGAAATCGCTCCGTACCATCATTTCGCGTGTAATCAAAAAATGCGGTATCCCGCGTTCGGCCCAATTCCTTGATGACATCAAGAACCTCGGTTACTACATGGCCTTCAAGGGCGGTCTTTCATTCAACCTCGGTGACGTCATCATTCCTGCCGAGAAACAGGACATTGTCAACGAAGGATATGCCGAAGTCGAGGAAGTTATGGAAAACTACTCGATGGGTAACATCACCAACACCGAACGTTACAACCAGATTATCGATATCTGGACACACGTGAACTCGAAACTTACTCAGGTCCTAATGAAACAGATGACCGAGGCCAACCAGGGCTTCAACTCTGTATTCATGATGCTTGACTCGGGCGCCCGTGGTTCTAAAGACCAGATTCGTCAGCTTGCCGGTATGCGTGGTCTTATGGCCAAACCGCAGAAAGCCGGCGCCGAGGGTGGTCAGATCATCGAGAACCCTATCTTGTCAAACTTCAAGGAAGGTCTTTCGGTGCTCGAGTACTTCATCTCTACCCACGGTGCCCGTAAAGGTCTTGCCGACACCGCGCTTAAGACTGCCGACGCCGGTTATCTTACCCGCCGTCTTGTCGACGTGGCCCACGACGTGATTATCCACGAAGAAGACTGTGGTACCCTCCGCGGCCTTGTTTGTACCGAAATCAAAAATAACGACGAAGTTGTCGCTTCTCTCGGCGAGCGCATCCTGGGCCGTGTATCGGTTCACGATATCATCGATCCTATTTCGGGCGAGGTTATCGTCGCTGCCGGTGAGGAAATCAACGACGCTGCTGCCGACCGCATCGACGCATCACCCATCGAACAGGTTGAAATCCGTTCGGTTCTCACTTGTGAGTCTAAACGTGGTGTATGTGCCAAATGTTATGGCCGCAACCTTTCAAACAACCGTCTCGTGCAGATGGGCGAGGCTGTCGGTGTTATCGCAGCCCAGTCAATCGGTGAGCCAGGTACCCAGCTTACACTCCGTACATTCCACGTCGGTGGTGTGGCTTCAAACGTTGCAGCCATCAACTCGGTTACCTCTCGCTATGACGGTATCCTTGAAATCGAGGAACTCCGTACCGTTACTACCGACGAGGTTGACGGCAAAGGTCGTCCCGTCGAGGTTGTTATCGGTCGTCTGGCCGAGCTCCGCATCCTCGATCCCAATACCCACATGATGCTCACAAGCGCCAACATACCCTACGGTTCTAAACTCTACTTCTCAAACGGTGACACCGTCAAGAAAGGTGACGTTATTTGTGAATGGGACCCCTTCAACGCCGTTATCGCCAGCGAGGTCGGTGGTACAATCCACTACGAAAACCTTGTCGAGAACGAAAGCTTCCGTGTTGAGTTTGACGAGCAGTCGGGCCTTCAGGATAAGATCATCATCGAGTCGCGTGACCGTAACAAGAGCCCCGAGGTTTCGATTGTCAACAGCAAGGGTGAAATCATCAAGACTTATACCCTCCCTGTGGGCGCTCACCTTCTCAAAAACGAAGGCGACGAAATCAAGATTGGTGAACACCTTGTCAAGATTCCGCGTGCTGCCGGCGGTGCCGGTGACATCACCGGTGGTCTTCCCCGTGTCACCGAGCTCTTTGAGGCACGTAACCCGTCCAACCCCGCGGTTGTGTCGGAAATCGACGGCGAGATTGTCTTTAGCCCCAAAAACAAACGTGGTAACAAGGAAATCACCGTTATCAACAAACGTCTTGGCGAAGAGAAAAAATATCTCGTTCCCCTTTCAAAACAGCTCCTTGTTCAGGAAGGTGACTATGTTCGCGCCGGTACACCTCTGTCTGACGGTGCAATCACTCCCACCGACATCCTCAACATCATGGGCCCGACAGCGGTGCAGGAATACATCGTCAACGAGGTTCAGGACGTTTACCGCATGCAGGGTGTGAAAATCAACGACAAACACTTTGAGGTCATCGTTCGCCAGATGATGCGTAAAGTCAACATCCTCGACCCAGGTGACACCCGTTTCCTCGAGCAGCAGGTTGTCGACAAGCGCGACTTCATGGAAGAAAATGACCGCATCTGGGGCAAGAAAGTCGTTGTTGACGCCGGTGACTCGGAAAATGTCTTCAAAGGACAAATCATCACCGCCCGCAAGCTCCGCGACGAGAACTCGGCTCTCAAACGCCGTGACCTCCGCATCATCGAGGTGCGCGACGCCCGTCCCGCGACCAGCGAGCAGATTTTGCAGGGTATCACCCGTGCCGCTCTCCAGACATCTTCTTTCATCTCGGCCGCTTCATTCCAGGAAACTACCAAAGTGCTCAACGAAGCCGCTATCAACGGCAAGGTCGACACTCTCGAGGGTATGAAAGAAAACGTTATCTGCGGTCACCTCATTCCCGCCGGTACAGGTCTCCGCGAATACGAACGCCTCGTTGTCGGCAGCAAGGACGATATCGCCATGTCAATAGCTCCCGAAACCACTGTCGATGTTGAAGCTGTGGAAGTGGAAGCAAATTGAAATTTTTAATTGATAACTTTATATTGAACGATTCCTTCCGATGTGTTGCGGAGGGAATCGTTTTTCAATTACACCGGTAAAACCTGAAATCAAATAATTAACATGGACAAAAAACAACTTGAAAATATTTTGCCCGATTGGGCTATGACCACCAACTGTGCCATCACGGTGTGTGATGCCGATATGCGTGTCATATATATGAACGAAAAATCGCGGGAGACCTTTGCCGCGAGGGGAGGGGAGTCGATTATCGGTACCGATCTCCTGCAGTACCACAACGAACGCTCGCGCTCGATTATCGCCCGGATGATGGCAACCGGCGATGCCAACTGCTATACGATAGAGAAAAACGGGCTGCGCAAGATGATTTATCAGACTCCCTGGCGACTTGACGGGAAAATTGCCGGATTGGTTGAAATATCAATGGTTATTCCCACTGATATGCCACATTACGTAAGGTCATGACAAAAAGTGGTTGTAAAATTGACAACCTAACGCAAAAAATGATTATCTTTGCAATAATTCACTGATTGCGTAAAAATTAAACAATACATAGACATGAAATTTATCGGAGCACACGTTTCAACTTCATCGGGAGTTGCCTCGGCACCTTTGCGCGCCCGCGAGATCGGGGCAGATGCTTTTGCCCTTTTCACCCGTAATCCTTCGCGGTGGAAGTCAGCTCCGATTCCCGAGGCTCAGAGTGAGCTTTTCAAGGAACGATGTGCCGAGCTCGGTTATGAGCCGGCAGTGATTCTACCACACGACAGCTATCTCATCAACCTCGGTGCTCCCGATGACGAGAAACTGGCAAAATCGCGTGAGGCTTTTCTTGATGAGCTTCAGCGATGTGAGCAGCTCGGGCTTACGA
>JAIDNJ010000041.1 GCA_029063895.1 Muribaculaceae bacterium
ACCGATGCCGAAGCATACATATTGCGGAGGATGTTGCCGTCGCGTATGACTCCAACATGCCGGTGGGGAAATCGTAGGTTATCGAGCGTGTCGGGATTACGTATCTCGCCAAAGAAGATGACTTCACATGAATTGGCTATCGCAGGATTCTCGTCAAAAATGAGATTGAGGGCCTCGATGGCATATTGGATGCCCTTGATGGGGTCGTCGAGTCGGGCGGCACCCATGAGGATGTAGCGTTTGTTTTTTTCCATCGAGAAGGGTTTCACATTGGTATCGACCGAGGTCTTGAATGTCTCGACCGGAAAAGCGTTGGGAATCACCTCGATGCGTTGGCCTTTGAGCAGCAGACTCTCGGATGCGCGCTCTTTGAGCCATTTGCTCACGGCTACAAAAATGATACCCGAGTCTTTAAAAAATTTGCGTTTACGCTCCCATGTGCGGTTTGAAAGGTCGTTGGGGGCGCGGTCAAGGCCAAGAAAACGACAGTTGCCACATCTCAACGTGTAGTTGCGGCAGTCATATGAGTGATGGCAAATGCCGGTGAAACACCACATGTCGTGCATGATCCATATTATTTTTTTCCCCATCTTCCGGAGCCTTTCTATATCCTTGAGCGAGAGAAGTCCCTGATTTATCCATGACAGGATGATGACATCGGCATTCTTGACCAAAGGATGTCCGGTGATACCGGCTCCTGTCGAGGCTGTCGATACCTTAAACAGGCTGTCGCGGCTGAAACCGTTGTGTCTCATAATGCCCATGCGTTCCATGACAAAACTCAAACCACGGCGCAGACGTGACGATATGAGATGAACGTTAGGGTCATCGGTATACCGTGTCATTACCAGCATCGAGGCGTCAACACCTTCGTTGCGGAGGGCATACATCAGTCGGTAGGTAACAACCGATGCACCACCGTGAATATCACTGTGGTTGATTAGTACTGTTTTTATGGGGCGGTTGCTCATGGATGGTAGTTGGTTTTATTGTTTTGTGAAGAAGAGGGATATGTTCACGACGTAAAACGATGAATATGTAAAGACCCAGAAGAACGGCTCTTAGTGCATAGTTGATAAATGCCGACGGGGTTGTGGCGAGGAAGGCTATGCCATAGATGAGGGCAGCGATGACGACATAGGAAGCGATTCGGCCTATCTCGTAGGGTATGGGGTAACGTTTTAGTCCGGTAAAATAGGATGCTACCATCATGGTGGCATAGCAGAAGAACGCCGCCCATGCGCATCCCATATAACCCATACGCGGCACGAGCAGGACGTTGAGCAGAAGAGTGACGGCAAGTCCGCCCAGAGAGAACCATGTGCCCCAGATGGTCTTATCGGTGAGTTTGTACCATACCGACAGATTAAAGAAAATGCCGAAAAACAGCTCGGCTATCATGATTATCGGTACAACCTTGAGTCCCGAAAAATAGGCCGGCGAGATGAAATATTTCAGTATGTCGAGATAGAACATGACGCCGAGGAAGATGAACAGCGCGAAAATAATGAAAAACTTCATAGCTTCGCTGTAGGCCTGAGTTTTGCGCGAGCCGTCGGCCTCTTTGTTGTTGGCAAAGATAAACGGTTCGTAGGCAAAACGGAATGCCTGGATGAACATCACCATGACAATGGCAATTTTGTAGTTGGCGCCATATATACCGAGGTCGGCCATTGCTTGGGCATGGTCGGTGACGAGCCACGGGTATATGATCTTGTCGATTGACTGGTTCATAACCCCGGCGATTCCGAGGATGAGGAGCGGGAATGAATAGTTGAGCATGCGACGCAGCAACGTGCCGTTGAATTCCCATGTCTCGGCCGTGATCTCGGGGGATAGCATCAGCAGAGTCGCGAGCGAGCTGATGAGGTTTGACAGGAAGATATAACCGATACCAAATGTCGGGTCATAACACCAGCTTACACTCCCGGGTGCCACTTTGGACAGCCAGGGGCATAAAATCAGGAAAAACAGGTTGAGGCCAATGTTGAGGCCGATGTTGACGAGCTTGAGTGTCGCAAACCTGACCGGTCTCTTCTTGAAACGCAGATAGGAGAACGGAATGGCTGTGTAGGCGTCCACGCCAACGGCAATAGCCATCATCCAGACGTAGGAGGGATGGCCCGGACACTCGGCAAGTCGAGACAGCGGGACACAAAACATGCAGGCCAGCACCATGAAAATCATCGATGTGGTTCCAATCGAAATCATCGACGTCGAGTAAACCATCCCCGGATTATTCCAGTCCTCGTGGTTGGCAAACCTGAAAAATCCGGTCTCCATGCCATAGGTCAGGATGATGAGCAACAGAGCTGTGATGGAGTATATGTAGGTGACTATACCATACTCGCTGCTGTCAAACAGCGTCGTGTACATAGGCACAAGACACCAGTTGAGAAATCGCCCAACGATGCTGCTCATGCCATAGATGGCTGTATCTTTTGCTAAACTTTTGATTCCGGCCACGGTGGTCAGGTTTATAATGTGTTGATGAATTCGGTTGGTTGGCGGGGATGCCGGCGTGTCAGTCGTCAAATAGCCCGCCTGTTGGTCGTTGACGTCCGAGATGCTTGAAAGCGAGATCGGTTACCTCGCGTCCGCGAGGAGTGCGTTTGATAAAGCCTTCCTTGATGAGATAGGGCTCATAAACATCCTCAAGGGTGCCAGGGTCTTCACCGAGAGCGGTTGCAATTGTGTTGAGACCGACGGGGCCGCCGTTAAATTTGGTGATAATCGTTATCAAAATCTTGTTGTCGACTTCATCAAGGCCATAGCGGTCGATGTTGAGGGCTTCAAGTGATGAACGGGCTATATCAGTATCGATGACACCGTTACCAATAATCTCGGCAAAGTCGCGTACACGGCGCAGAAGGGCGTTGGCGATTCGTGGGGTGCCTCGGCTACGCAGTGCAATCTCGTGGGCGGCCAATGGCTGACATTCGACATCGAGCAGCGTGGCCGATCTCAGGATGATGCGTTCCAACACCGCGTGATCGTAATACTCGAGATGGCAGTTGATGCCAAAACGGGCACGCAACGGTGATGTGAGCAGACCGCTGCGGGTGGTGGCTCCTACAAGGGTGAAAGGGTTGAGCGACAGCTGAACCGATCGGGCGCCGGGGCCTTTGTCGATCATGATGTCGATGCGGAAGTCTTCCATAGCCGAGTAGAGATATTCCTCGACAACGGGACTAAGGCGGTGGATCTCATCAATGAAAAGGACATCGTTGGGCTCAAGCGACGTAAGGATACCGGCGAGGTCGCCCGGCTTGTCGAGCACGGGTCCCGATGTTACTTTGAACCCGACACCGAGCTCGTTGGCGATGATGCCCGATAAAGTGGTTTTGCCGAGTCCCGGCGGTCCATATAGCAACAGATGGTCGAGCGGCTCGCCACGACGGCGGGCCGCTTCGACAAAGATACGTAGATTAGATACAATTTTTTCTTGTCCGGCAAACGAGTCAAACTGAGACGGACGGAGGGCGCGCTCAAAGTCACCCTCGCGTTCGGCCCCGCGTGACCTGATGTCAAAATCTTCTTCCATCAAAGATATTTCTCCCCGTAAAGTATTTTGACATCATTGACAACCTGGCGTAGTTTTTGTTCCTCGCTGAGAGGCCACACCAGAAGCACGTCACCGGCGTCGGCGATGATATAGTCCTTGAGTCCCTCGACAACAACAAGCTTGTCGTTTTTGATGGCAAAGATATTGCCGGTGGAGTTGAACGAGAGCACTTCGCAGTTCTGGGTGACGTTGCCGTCGCTGTTTTTGGGCGAGTTGTCGCGCAGGGAGCTCCATGTACCGAGGTCACTCCAGCCAAATGTTACCGGCTCGACAAAAACGTTGTTGGCCTTCTCAATGACTGCAAAGTCAATCGAGATGTTGATGCAGCCGGCAAAGTTCTCGTTGATAAATTCCTGCTCGCGCGGAGTGGCAAAGCAATCGAGCCCTTTGTCAAAGAGGCGTGTAAGGTCGGGAACATAAGTCATCAGGGCATTTTTGATAGATCGGACGCTCCAGAGGAAGATGCCCGAGTTCCAGTAAAACTCGCCGCTGTCGACAAAGACTTTGGCAAGCTCAAGGTTGGGTTTCTCGGTAAAAGTCTTGACATAGTTGATGTTCTCGGCGGCCGGCAGTCCAATCTGGATGTATCCGTATCCGGTCTCGGGGCGGGTGGGGTTGATACCG
>JAIDNJ010000042.1 GCA_029063895.1 Muribaculaceae bacterium
AAGATCGTCGGCAGCTGCATATGTGTATAAGATACAGATATCAACCTTTTCTGACCTGTTAAACCCGTTGGGCCAATCGGGATTATATCAACCGTTAATCTTTTTTAACTCTAAAAATTGGCAAATTGCCAATTTTGGGTTGTATATTTGCATTGTAAATTTAAAAACATCCCAAAAACACCAACTATGAACAGCACTCAGCTACGCACAAAAGCCTTTATCCAAACTTGCCGCTCTATTTCAAGAAAATATGCGGCCAACGGTCGCCGGCTCAGCAATCACGACATTGTCAGGATTGCTATGAATCAGGAGGCCCCGTCGTTTTTCGTGTCGTTACGACAGGCCGAAACTTGCCTTAACAATTACCTTACTCATGGTTATTTTACCACATCGACCCTCCCGACGCGACAACGGCTGTGGCTCGAACTACTCAGGATTCTCAAGGCGCGCGATGGCATCAGAAACGGACTTGTCCATCGCCCGCAGCTCGCCTATATTCTTTCACGATGTTCCGCTCCATCGTTTTTTATGAGTGAAAATTATGCCCGAAAAATATTTTACAATTCATTATCTTAATCATAAAACATTATGAATCATACAATTTATATCTCGGTTGAGTCGGTAGCCAAGACGGTCTACGCTTCGTCGGCTCTCAAAAGTTTTATGGCCTCGGAGTCTGGCTCGATGCCGCCGCTGCTCACTCCCGACAATAGGGCGGCCATGAGTGTGGCAGTCAGGACCGCCGCCCATATCGACATTCCCGATCTGCTCGGGCCGTCATGTGCGGTCTATGCCAACGGCGATGATATTCTTGAGATTACTTTTGACTCGGCGGTGACACCCTCGCTGTCGCTGGTCAACACGGTTGAATCGATGCTCGCGTCGCGTTTGTTGGCAAGGTTGTTTTCGTTGGCCGACAAGCAGTTTGCCGTCGCTGCCGACGAGGATGCCTGCCGTGTGGCTGCCTCGGTCCGTGCCGGATTGTTTCCCGACTCAACCGATACCTCTACCACTACCGACATCAATGATGTTCCTACTGCTGTTATCCCCATCTTCTGCTAAACCATTATCAATTTTCTTATTTTATCACTATGAATTTACAATATGCTCCATATTCGCGCCATTCGCGATTTGTCAACCTCCGTCATTCCCAAAAATCACTGACCGCTGTCGGGCCACTCGTGACAGTCGACGTTCCACCCGGATCACGACCGTTATTGTCGGTTGGCGATAACGACATTATCGTCTCGGGTAATAATCTGCTGGTTGTCAATTATAAGTCGGGCAGCGTGGCTGTTTTTGACGAGAGTGAGGCATCCCCGAGGTGTGCCGTCTCGTTGTCGCCGGGTCATTTCACAATCTTTTTTGATGACGGCCGACGCTCATACTCGATTGACGGTGACGGCACGGTTTTGCGTGATCCCGACCTTGTGGTACCATCTTTTTCGGTGACGGCATCACCGCTTTCTACCGTGTCGGCCCAAATCGAGTCGGTCAAATTGTCGCGTTCCTATCTTGTAACTGAAAACCGGCTCGACCCGGGGGATATCAAGAGTATTTCGTCGGCATTTCTCGATGCGCTTGCCCATGCCGTAACCACGGCCTCGACCTGCTCGCGCTTCACATCGCCGACGTTGGTCAGGACCCGGGTTGTCGACGAGTCGGGACACACCGTTTTTGTTGGAGCGCCGCTGTTGGTCAATCCGTTGGGTAAGGCTGGATCGACGCCTGTCGCGGTTACTGCTGTTGGTGATTCATTTGACCGGCTTGGCGCGTCGACGGCCGACATCGACTCGTTTGGTCTGGAGTTGAAAATCGGGGCTCATGTACCATCGCCCGGACTATCGGTTATTGTTGAGGTCCTGAACCTCACATCGGCGGTCGATTTTGACAGCACGGCATCGTGTGTCATCAGGCGTGACTCCTCGGGAAACGGATCGGTGACCGTTACCGCGCCCCCTGTCACGGGCAGCAGCAGTCTCTCGCGGGCTGTTGCCGCCATGCTCGTGGCCGACGATAGCCTGTATGTCACTTATGCCCGGATTGACAACCCGTTTGACGGAGAGGTGCGGTCGATAACGCTCATTCCCGACAAACCGCTTGTGTCATCACTCACGCCGGTTGAGATTTCGCGCCGTTTTAAAAAACAGCTTGAGCTATCATCTCAGACTGTCACACCGCTTGTCGATACACTCGCCATGCCCCACATTTTTATCCCAACCGTTGCCGCCAAAAACGGCAGCGCGGTTCTCTATGCCAATCCCGATATCCTGTTTTTCAAAGGATATGCCCCGCCATGTTTTGTTGCTGCCGGTTCGGGCCGTCGTGGTAGTTGGATCGCGACGTCGGTTGTCTCGTTTGCCGATGGCGGCTCGGTGGTGTCGACCGTTAGCGGCCGGGACGAAATTCCGTTGAAACTCGCTCCCGTGTTAAGCTATCCGTCACGATATGCAGTGAAGATGACAGTTGATATAACTGTCGGTGACAGCGAGTGTTACCGACATTCGTTTGATCTGACTCCATTATCGGGCCGCGATTTGTCGGTGTTTATCGCCGACGACCTCCAACCGGTCGATATGTCGCTTTATCAGGCTGCACCGGTTGATATCCCTGTCTTATCCCCGCCCTGTACATCGCTTCCCGGGGTGATTGTGACCGCGGCTGCCGATGACCCGTTCCGTCCTGTCGACGCTGCCGCCGAGACATCTGAGCCGATTGTGGCGGCGGTTCCGGTCGTATGTGCCCCGCGCGGCCTCGAACAGCGGCGTAACCGATTTTATATTTTTGGAAATGAAGGCATCAGGCGGGTCACTCTCAACGACATGAGGGCGATTGTCAATGTCGTGCTCACCGACCGTCGCGGGGTTGACTCGGCGCGGTGTGTGGCTATCGACGGCGAGGGACGCGTGATTGCCCTCACCACCGGCGGACATCTGCTGTCCCTGTCGGGCGCGTCGTCAATGACACTCGACCGCTGCTCGGGACGGGCAATCGCCGCCGACAACATTCACGACGAGATGTGGATAATCTCAAACAGTCCTGATGTCGTGATTGTGCGCGACATGACAAAAGGCGACTATTACCACCGGCTTGTCGACGGGCGGGTCAACGAGGTGATGAGTGGACCGGCCGGGAGTGCGGTTGTGCTCGACGGCAAGATTGCGAGGGTCGGTGAGGAGATGACCGGCGGACGGGTGAGTATATCGGCGACAATGAAAATCGAGGGCTCGCGCTCAACCCGAACCGAGATGGGATCGAGAATGAGAACCCCGGCTATGTTTGTGTTCTCGCTCGGAGCGACCGAGAGCGAGGGTGGCGTGGTGACGGCCTCGGCCGATGATACAGCCGGTTATCGTCAGCCCGGCACATCGAGAGGACGGACATTTGGCGGGCGGGTGAGCCGTCAGGTGACGCTACCGGTAAATTTCTATCAATCGGAAACCTACACCGCCATGCTTGAGGCCACGGTCAATGTCGGGGCGATATTTGACGGTGTGAAAATCCTTTACCGACGATGAGTGCGTTTGACCTTGCTGACGAAAACCGACGTCGCAATGCCAGATTCATGACCGACTATGACCCGGTTGCCGGAATCGGATGTTGCGGCCCGCGTGTCGAGATGTCGGGCAGCCGGTTCAACAGGGTGAAGGCGATGGTTCCGGTCGAAATGACTGCCGATGCCGATTTTGAGACAGTGGTTACGCCCGATGAATGGGCGATTTTGCGTTGCCGCCACGATTTTGAGTATTGGGCGGCAACCTGTGCCCGCATCAAGGACAAAACCACGGGTCGTATAGTGCCCTTCATTCTCAACGACCCCCAGCGACGTATTCTTGGTGAGATGGAGCTGATGAGGCGGTCGCGCAAACCGGTCAGGATGATAATGCTTAAAGCGCGCCAGTGGGGCGGCTCCACACTGGTTCAACTTTATATGGCATGGATTCAGACCACCCGTCTGTTCAACTGCCACTCGCTCATATGTGCTCATGTCAAGGATACAGCATCGACGATCAGGGGAATGTACTCACGGTTACTCGACAGCTATCCCAAACACCTGTGGGTGTCATCGGGCGGTGAATCACCCTCGTTCAAGCCGTTTGAGGGGTCACGCAACGTGAGGACTATCACCGGCCGTGGTTGTAATGTGACAGTAGGTAGTTCGGAAAATCAGGAGGCGGTGCGAGGGGCCGACTATGCTATGGCCCATTTATCGGAAGTGGCGTTCTGGAACGATACCCCGTCATCGTCGCCCGAGGGATTTATCCGCGCTATATGCGGAGCAATCAACTCGCTGCCCGACACGTTGATTGTGCTTGAGAGCACGGCCAACGGTGTAGGAAATTATTTTCATCGCGAATGGCTCAGGTCGGTCAATGGAGAGAGCGACAAACTGGCGGTTTTCGTGCCGTGGTTCGAGATTCCGATTTACCGGACCGATGTCGACGGTGACCCCGGGACTTTTTTCAGGTCGATGGATGATTATGAAAAGATGTTGTGGGAAAAAGGATGCTCGCTCGAACAAATAAACTGGTACCGGCTGAAACTGCGTGAATATCCCGACCGGGCAATGATGCAGGCCGAGTATCCGTCAACGCCGGTCGAGGCATTTGCCAACTCCGACGCCAATGTTTTCAGCGCTGAAAAAATAGAGTTGCTGCGTCCCGGTTGCCGACCTCCTATGATGACAGGCGAGGTGACTGAAGACGCGCTTTCGGGCAAATATGCACTTGACAACATACGGTTTGTCGATGACCCAAAAGGTCGGATGAAGGTGTGGACACCGCCCGACCCGTCGGTGAGGTCGATTACCAGCCGCTATATCGTGACGGTAGACATCGGCGGACGCTCGCGTTCGAGCGATTACTCGGTGATTGCTGTCCTTGACCGCGCACCGATGATGAGCGGGGGATTACCCGAGATTGTGGCTCAATGGCGCGGGCACGACGACCACGATATCATCGCATGGAAAAGCGCTACGATAGCCCGTTGGTATTGTAACGGATTGCTTGTGGTGGAGAGCAACACCCTCGAGACCGACAATATAGGCGGTGATCCGTCACTGTTGATACTCAACGATATATCGCGCTACTACCGTAATCTGTACACACGTCAGTCGTTTGACGGCACGACACGGTCGGTCAAGATAGGATTTCACACCAACCGGGCTACGAAGACACTCGCGGTGAGCCGGTTGATAGCTTTGGTGAGAGAGACAGGTTATATTGAACGCGATGCCGACGCGCTCGACGAACTGATGGTATTCAGGAAGATAGGTGGAGGGTTTGGCGCCGCCGACGGCTATCACGACGATATAGTGATGACGCGGGCGATAGGACTGCTGATAGCCACCGACATGCCGGTGCCCACCGACGATGACGTCAGTTATTTTGGAGAGCCTTCTCAAGGGCACGCGCGAGCTGATCGGGGCATGAGGTCGCCTTGTCGCGGCAACGGATACCTTTCAGAGTGGCAATGACTTCTTCGGGGCGTCGACCGCGCACAAGAGCGGCGATGCCCTGAAGATTTCCGTGACATCCGCCCTGAAAAGCTACCGAGTCGACAGTACCGTCATCGGCGATATTGATTTCAATGATTTTAGAGCAAGTACCTTCGGTCGGAAAAACGATTGATTTCATAACGTGAATATTGGGAGTAATCGTTGTATTGTGAATTATGGGAGTGCAAATTTAGGGAAGTTTGAGAGAAAAAAGGAAAAAACAGCTCCTTTTTTTGATAGCGAGAGTGAAAAAACGATTTAAATTTATTAATTTTGCCATTATTAAACCGATATAAAATCCTTAACCCTAAATGAAACGCAATCTTATCACACTGGTAATGATGATTCCGTCACTTCTGGCTTTTGGCTGGGGACAGAAGGGACATGATACAACAGCCTACATCGCCGAACAACACCTGACCCCGACGACCCGCGCTGCGGTCGATTCGATACTTGAGGGCCGCTCGATGGTCTACTGGTCAAACTGGCTTGACAACGCGAGTCACACTCCGGCCTATGCCTATACAAAATCATGGCATTACAAGAACGTCGACAAGGGTGAACGCTATGAAGAAGCTCAGGCCAACCCGGCCGGTGACGCAGTCCTCGCCATCAAGCACATGCTTGAGGTGCTGTCAAATCCCGAACAGCCCTTTGACGAGAAACAGCTGGCAATGAAAATATTGATTCACGTGACCGGCGATCTTCACATGCCGCTCCACATGGGTCATGCTACCGACCTCGGTGGTAACCGTATCAAGGTGAAATATTTTGGCCGCGAACAAAATCTTCACTCAATATGGGATTCAAGTTTACCCGAATCGGCTCACAAATGGAGCTACACCGAGTGGCAGCAGCAAATTGACCGCGCCACACCCGAAGAACAGCAGGCAATCGTGTCAGGTTCGATCGACGACTGGGCCAAGGAGACAATCGCTCTCGCCGACGCTGTTTATGACTATTTCCCCGCCGGAAGTGAAGTTTCATACAACGAGGTAGCCTACTGGGCACCATATATCGAGCAGCAATTTCTTGTAGGAGGCCTGCGCCTTGCTCATCTTCTCAACACCCTCTATGACCCTGACTACAACAAATAACCCACAAATAACACAGAACACAAAATGAAAAAAATTGCCGCAGCGGCAGCTGCCTTACTTACTATCGCCTTATCGTCTCACGCCGATGACACCGCTATCCGCGTAAACAAGATGGGTTATCTCACCGACGACCTCAAGAAGGCTGTCGTGATGATACCCCAGGGAACAACTCCCGACGTGAGCAATATCACTATTGTAGACATCATGACCGGAAAGGCCACGACTCCCGACAAGATTGCCGAGGCTCCGGCGTGGGAACCGATGGGTGCATGCTATACCGTCGATTTCACATCGCTTAAAACCCCCGGCCGTTATGTGATAAAAGGTGCCGGAGCCGAGTCGCCCGAGTTTGGAATCGGTGACGATGTTTATACCGGTGCCAACGAGATACCTCTCTACTACATGAGACAGCAGCGCTGCGGATTTAACCCCGTTCTCAATTCAAAATGCCACCAGCATGACGGTTTTCTTGTGTTGAGCGGAGCCGATGACGGCAAGCATGTCGATGTTACCGGCGGCTGGCACGATGCATCGGACTACCTGCAGTATCTTACCACATCGGCCAACGCCGTTTTCCAGATGCTTTTTGCCTATCAGCAGAATCCCGGTATCTGGGCCGACCGTTTTGATGCTGCCGGATTGCCCGGCAAGAACGGTGTGCCCGACATCCTCGACGAGGCTCGCTGGGGTCTTGAATGGATGATGAAGATGAATCCGTCCGATACTTTATTCCTCAATCAGATAGCCGATGACCGAGACCACCGTTTCGGCGGTCACCCGGCCCAGGACAATGTAGACTATGGTATGGGTGCCGGCAAAGATCGTCCGGTTTATCCCTGCTCGGGTAAACCTTACGGACTGATGGGTAACCTGAACGACAGCAAGGGCCTGGCATCGTCGGTTGGTAAATTCAGCTCGTCGTTCTCGACAGGAGCCGAAGTTTTCCGTAACATCGACCCCGCATTTGCCGCCGAGCTCGAACGCCGCGCCGGGGTAGCTTATGAAGTAGCCAAAGCCAATCCCGGAGCATGCCAGACCGCACCTTGTGTGTCGCCATACTACTATGAAGAAGATAACTGGGTTGACGATATGGAACTTGCTGCTATCAAACGTTATCATGCCACCGGTGACACCAAATATCGTCAGGATGCTATCGACTATGGCCGCATGGAGCCTGTGACACCGTGGATGGGAGCCGACTCGGCTCATCACTACCAGTGGTATCCGTTCATCAACATAGGCCACGCGCTGTTGGCTCAGGATGGCGAACGAAAAGTGAGCGACGAGTTTATCCGCAACATCAAAAGCGGTCTTGACCGTGTGAAAGAACGTGGAGCCGGTAACGTGTTTATGGCAGGTGTACCTTTTATCTGGTGCTCAAACAACCTGACTGTAGCATTGGTGACTCAGGCGATGCTCTATCGCGAGCTTACCGGTGACGATTCATATCTTGACCTGGAGACTGCCGCACGCGACTGGCTGTTCGGTCTCAATCCGTGGGGTCAGTCGATGATTATCGGATTACCCGAAACCGGCGGCTATCCCGAAGACCCCCACTCGCCGCTTCACAAGCAGTGTGGGACGGCTCTTACCGGCGGCCTTGTTGACGGCCCTGTATATTCAAATATTTTCAACTCGCTGAGAGGTGTTCATCTTGAACGAGAGGATATGTTTGCTCCATATCAAAACTCGATTGTGGTTTATCATGATGATTACCATGATTATTCATCAAACGAGCCTACAATGGACGGAACAGCGTCGATGACCTATTTCTTAGGAAAATTGGCGTCGCCAAAAAAATAAAATACCAAACCTCACCCAAGGATTACGTGCCCAAGGCACGTCCCTACAGCCTTGATACCGCACGCATGGCAGGACGCGAAATATCGCGTCTCTACCGAGGCGGGAGAGACCAAGGATTACGTGCCCAAGGCACGTCACAACAACGTTAATTGATAAAACAAAATAACTGAAATGGAAAAACTATTACCGGAAAACGACAAGTTTGCCATCACGATAGGACGGCAATTTGGCAGCGGAGGCCGCGAGCTTGGGAAAGCCCTTGCCCGTGAATTTGGCATCGCATATTATGACAAGGAACTGTTGGTCGAGGCTGCCCGTCAAGCCGGGTTATCGACCGAGTTTTTTGAGAACAGCGACGAAAAGGCTCCGTCGTTTCTCAGTGGCGTTTTTCCATTTAACATGGGCATGAATCCCGGAGTGTGGTATAACAGCAACTCGATAAGCGATGACTCGATCTATAACACACAAAGCGATGTAATGCGCCGGATAGCATCGGCCAATTCGTGCGTAATCGTTGGGCGAAGCGCTGACTACGTGCTACGTGACCACCCTCGGGCAATTCATCTGTTTGTATCGGCACCAGAAGACGAATGTATCAAGCGCATCATGAAACGCGCTGACTGTCACGACGAAGCCGCTGCCCGGACCAAACTGCGCAAAATCAATAAACTGCGTTCAAACTTCTATAACTTCTATACCGACAAGCGCTGGGGCGACGCTGCAAGCTATGACCTGTGTTTTGATTCGTCGCGCCTGCCTGTCGAGGAAGCTGTTTATGTGGTGGCCGAGTATATAAGACGTCGTTTTGGCATCGATCCCTATGGCAAGGGATTCAGATATTAATCAAGAAGGGTAATCAAAAAAGATGGAAAATTATCTTGTATCGGCCCGCAAATACCGACCGTCGACATTCTCGACTGTCGTCGGGCAAAAGGCCCTGACGGCTACTCTACGCAACTCGATAGCGACCAACCGTCTTGCCCATGCCTATCTTTTTTGCGGGTCACGCGGTGTAGGCAAAACGAGCTGTGCCCGAATCTTTGCCAAAACCATCAACTGTACCAATCCCACGGCCGATGGTAATCCGTGTAACGAGTGTGATTCATGCCGCTCGTTTAACGAAAACCGATCGCTCAACATAGTTGAACTCGACGCCGCCTCAAACAACGGTGTCGACGATATGCGCGCGCTCATCGACCAGGTGCAGGTGTTGCCCACCGGCGGAAAATACCGTGTGTTTATCATCGACGAGGTCCACATGTTGTCAAACGCGGCTTTTAACGCTTTTCTCAAGACTCTTGAGGAGCCCCCGAGCTATGTTATCTTTATTCTTGCCACAACCGAGAAACACAAGGTTTTGCCGACAATCCTGTCGCGCTGCCAGATATATGATTTCAACCGAATCACTATCAACGACATGGTCGATCATCTGGCTTACGTGGCCTCGAACGAGGGTATCACGGCCGAACGGGCGGCTTTGTCGGTTATAGCGTCAAAGGCCGACGGAGCTATGCGTGACGCTCTCTCGATTTTTGACCAGGTGGCTGCATCATCGCGTGGAAATATCACGTACCAGAGTGCGATAGAGAGTCTAAACGTGCTTGACGCGTCATATTACCGTCGTCTTTTCGAGGCATTTGAAAAAGAGGATGTCCCGGCGGCGCTTACCATCTACAAGGATGTGCGTGACCGCGGCTTTGACTCGCTCTTTTTTATCAATGGTATCGGGGCCTATCTGCGTGACCTGATGCTTGCTCTCACCGACTCGACAGCGGCGATGCTCGAGGTAGACGAGACCACCCTCAAGGAGATGAAAGAACAGGCACGCCGCCTGAAGCCCGAGTTTTACTACTCGGCCATGAGCCTTTGTAACGAGGCCGATCTCAACTACCGCCAGTCGTCCAACAAAACTTTTTTTGTAGAGCTGCTGCTCATCAAGCTGTGCCAACTACTAAGCCCCTCCCAAAACTCTATTAGCGGCGGGGAGGGGCAGCTAAGGGGGATTGCCGCATCCCAGGGCTTGCCGCAGGGTCAAAAGACCAATACCGTTCAGCAACAGCCTGTCGCGCGACAGGTTGTGCAGGAACCTCAGGCACCGGCAATGCAGCGGCCGCGAACGGTTGTGGTTCCCCCGCCACCGCCGCCGGCGGCACCCGTGGCAGCGAGGACGTCGGGACGCCGTGTCAACCGAGGCCCGTCGTTGAGTGACCTGAACCGTAAGCCCGAGGAAGAGACCGTACAGAACGGTCCGGTCAATGGTGTGGTACAGGCACGACGGGGCGTTTACTCGCTTGACGACGTGAGAGAAGCGTGGTATGCATTTATGGATTCGCGCCCGGGCGAGCATATATTGGTAAACACGATGAGAGCGTCAATGCCCGAACAGGTAGAAGGCGATGTCTATAAAATCGTGGTGGAAAATCGAGTGCAAACCGACATGATGCAGTCTATGACTCAGACAATCGAGGCGTTTATGCGAGACCGTCTCAGAAACGATTTCTGGTCGATGAGAGTCGAGGAAAATCAAGGTGCGGGTTCACCTCAAACGTGGAACGAGCGTGAAATCCTCAATAAACTTATGGAGGATAACGAGAGTGTGCGCAAGCTGGTGACAACGTTCAGACTGACGCTGTAGTTAATTCATAATGCACAATGCTTAATGTATAATTCATAATTATAATGATGTCAAAAACATTTTTAGTAATACCGGCTGTCGCGGTCGCTTTCGCGTTGGCCGCAACCACACCTGTGAGATATGGAACAGGTTTGCCGGCGACAGGGTCGTCACAACCGGCACATACAATATTTACATCGCCCGGTGAAGATTGTGAGACAATGATGGGCGTGAGCTGGGCGTCACCAGTCGGAACCAAAGCGGCGCTGATGCTCATAAATAACACCACCGGTGACACAACAATGATTGAATCGGTCGGAACTGTCTGCACCACTTTTGACTCGATATACTCGAAACTCGGCGACAATACCGACGTTTTTGAACGTCATGTGTTTGACCGTCACGTGGTCAATATATCAAATTTGACACCTAACACGGTATATTCATACCGAGTGGTGACAGGCTCGGTTCCCGACACGGTATTGTCGGAACCGCGCAGTTTCAAAACGGCCGGAGCCGAGGTGTGGAAGGCGGCTGTCATCGGCGATTTTCACCATTACTCTCCACTTTGGCGCCGACTTGACGCATCGATGGACATGATTAACGTTCTTGACAGTGTGTCGGGCGGTTTTGACTGGGTGCTTTCACCGGGTGATCAGTGTGCATGGGGTGGCAGCTACAACTACTGGACCGAACTGGCTGAGCAACCTGCATACAAAAATTTTATGTGGGGATCGGTGCAGGGAAATCATGACCATATGACCCGCGAAAACGGTAAATCGGATGCTTTTTACCGCGACACGCATGGCAATCCGCTGAACGGTTACGCCGGTCAGGAGGGTATTGCCTACTGGTTTAAATATGGAGATGTACTGTTTTTCATGCTCAACAACGAGGGGATGCGTACAGCCGAGTCGCTTATTCCGGTCTTTGACTGGATGGAAAAGGTGACCGAGGCCAATCCATCGCGCTATATAGTTGTTGTGCAGCATTATGAGTGGCTTATAGGTACCAACGGCACCAACAGTCAGCTCGACCGCTTCAGCGAGGTGTTTGACCGTCTCGGCGTGGACCTTGCCATAGCCGGAAACAATCATGCTTACATACGTACTCCGGCTCTCAAAAACCGTCGGCCGGTAGCAGCCGGTCAGGGCACGTTTTATATGGTTACATCGTCGAGCGATGACAGCCGCGGTCGCGCACTCAAACCGATTGAAGCCAACAACGAGATAATCTCAACCCGCTGGAGCGAAGGCCCCAAAACGGTAGGCGCGATGTTGATGGATGTCGACTCGACCCGTATAGTGATGTCGCTTTATGACCGTAACGGTACGGTAAGGGATACGTTTACGGTTCCGGCCAAGAGATAATGAATAAGGAATGACCAATGGTTCATCGTCTTGGACGATGTGTATCGGTTATATAGTTGCATGACCCCACCAAGGCGATGACGCGCCATGATGGGGTTTAAGTTTGTTATTGGTCTTCGACCAATCTATACACGAGTGGGCAGGACGCGAAATATCGCGTCCCCACCAGCCCTGGTCCCACTACGTGCCAAACGTCCCTACATCAAATACAGAAACAGCGCCGTGTCAATTAAGACACGGCGCTGTTATGATTGTGAATTACAGAGTTATCAGTAAGTAATTACAGGGGGTAATGTAGCGGCATGATCAATCATGCGACGGAGTTCACCTGCTGTAGGGATGCGGCGGACAAGTTTCTTTTCTTCGTTGACTGTCGCAATTGTGGCAGCAAGATTGTCGGGGTTGCGATGACGAAATTCCTTAACGGTGTCAACGCCTGCGGCTTCGAGTATCTCAGCAAACTGGGGACCGATGCCGTTTACACGGAAGAGGTCACAGTGATTGGCCCATTTAAGAATCAGAGCGGGGCTGATACCTGTCTGTTCGGCAATCTCGGCTCGGCCTTTGGGGGTAGCGGCGAGTTCGAGATACTGGCTTGCGGTTTTAATACCGGCTGCATTGAGTTTTTCGGCATAGACGGGGCCTACGCCCTCAATGTCAATAACTTTGTAAGTCATGGTGTGAAAGTTTAAGTGGGTAATACTGTTGATTGAACGTGGATTTGTAAAGATTATCGTGTTGCTTTAAGCACGTCGATAGCACCTTCGTAGTCGGGTTCGTGAGTGATTTCTTCAACAATGTCACGATAGATTACGTTGCGGTTTTCATCAATAATGATGACAGCGCGGGCAAGGAGGCCTTCAAGGGGCCCGTCAACGAGCTGGAGACCGTAGTTGCGGATAAACTCGGGAGAACGGAATGCCGAACCGGCTACAACGTTATTGATGCCCTCGGCCGAGCAGAAACGTCCGGCAGCAAAGGGGAGGTCCATAGACGCACAGATGACAACGGTGTTGTCGAGATCGGCAGCTTCCTGATTGAATCGGCGAACCGACATGGCGCAAACACCAGTGTCAAGGCTGGGGAACACGTTGAGAACGATGCGTTTGCCTTTGAAATCTTCGGGTTTTACTTCCTGAAGTGTTGGGCTGACGAGTTTGAAGTCGGGAGCTTTTTCACCGACGGCAGGAACGGGACCTGTGATGTGGCAAGGATTGCCTTTAAAGTATATTGTTTCCATATATGTTAATGTTTTTAGTTGTGTTAATAGAAAATGGTTATGGAGGAGGTGTACCTCTATTTTTGTTAACAATGTAGAGTTACAGATAGTTCACTGATGTGATGGAATTATTATTTTAAATACAAAAGAGGCTGTCTAACAACCAAAGTTAGACGGTCTCTTTTTTAGTATCAAAAAACGAAGATTCAAGCCACATTAATAT
>JAIDNJ010000043.1 GCA_029063895.1 Muribaculaceae bacterium
CACCTATGATAATAAGCAGACGCTCTCGACCGGTTTTGGCCTGAGCATGTCTATCCCTGTTTTTGACGGTTTTGTAAGGATAAACAATCTTAAGATTGCCGACGTTGCGCGTCGCCGCCAGCTGTCCAACCTCGACATTGCCCGAGACCGCATCTCGTTTGAGGTGATAAAGGCTTTTTACAACGTGTCCTATTGCAGGGCGATGGTCGACCAGATGACCACTCAGCTCGAGCGCGACAGCCTCGACCTCGCGGCCACGCGCCGTGCCGAAGAACTTGGAGTAAAAAGCGGGGCCGATGTCTCTCAGATGGAGGCTCTCGTGGCTACCGATGAGTTTGAGCTCGCCAATCAGCGCGGACAACTCGCCAAAGCCTACATGACGCTGAAGGGTGCGATGGGAATGTCGCTCGACGGCGAGCCGCTCGATCTCGATTTTGACACCCCGGACTATATCCCTGCCGGAGACGGCAATACAAATCCGCGCATCGCCGAGGCCCGGCTTGCCCTGCGTCAGAGCGAATATGAAGTACGTGTTGCCCGTGGCGCGTTCTCGCCCCGCATCTCGCTCAGCGGCGGTGTTTCGACATCCTACTACCGCATGTTTGGGACCAACGCCGCCACTCCTACAAGTTTTAACAAGCAGTGGCACGACAACATGGGTGAGTATATCGGTTTTTCGGTATCTATCCCGCTTTTTACAGGTTTATCAGCCTCCAACAGGCTGAAACGTGCCAAAATAAACCGTGAGGAGAGCCGCGTCAGGCTCGAAAAAACTCAATATGAGGTCGCCCGTGAAACAACCGAGGCCGAGCTTGATGTCAGTACTGCAGCCGTTGAGCTTCAGGCCGCCGTCAAACGCCTCGATGCCGAGCAGATTGCCTACAACGCCGTGCGTCGCCGCTATGAACTTGGAAGTGCGTCGGTCATCGACCTCTACACCACGGGAGCAAAACTCGCCGCCGCCCGTGCCGCCCTCGAGGGCAAACGTATTCAAAAAATTATCAGTGAAATCACTCTCAGCTACTATATGGGAGCCAAACTCATTAAAGGATAACGTATTATGGATATTGAAATAAAACCTAAAAATCAGTTTCTGAAAAAATACGGGTGGATGATTGCCGCCGGTGTCGTGCTTGTTGCCGTGCTCGTTTATGCCGTTTTATCGGTTGGAACCACATCGGCTGAAGCCGATATCAACTCAATCATTATCGGAGACGTTACCCGAGGGTCGTTTAACGACAACATACGTCTCACAGGCAAGGTCGAGACCGGAGTTTCGGCCCAGGTGTCGGCTCTTGAGACCGGCGTCGTCGAGGCCCGGCTAATCGAGGAGGGTGCGTTTGTAAACGCGGGCGACATTATCCTGACGCTGCGCAATCCCAACCTTCGTCAGCAGATTCTTGACTCAGAGGCCCAGCTCGCCGAGAAACAAAACATGTTGCGCGACACCGAGATAGCTATGGAGAAAGACCGTCTCCAAATCAAACAGGACCTTCTGGTGGCCCGCACCGATCTTAACCGCAAACGTCGTGTGGCCCGCCAGCAGGAAGAACTTTACAAAGAAAAACTGACCTCGCGCGAGGAATATCTCGTTGCCAAAGAAGACTGTCAGCTCGCCGAGGAAAACTATCAGCTGTTGCTCAGCCGCGAGCGTCAGGATTCGCTCTATCGCGGGGTGCAGCTCGACATGATGAGGGAAAGCCTGCGCAACATGCAGGAAAACTTCATGCTCGTGCGTCAGCGCGCTGACAATCTCAACATCCGTGCATCCCACTCGGGTCAGCTCGGCAGCCTCAACGCTGAGCTTGGGCAGAATATCGCTGCCGGCACCCAGGTTGGCCAAATAAACATTCTCGACAACTACAAGATGACAGTCAGCATCGACGAACACTACATTGACCGCGTGTCGGCCGGACTGAAAGCCGTTGCCGCCCGTCAAAATCAAACGATTGACCTGACGCTCTCAAAGGTCTACCCCGAGGTCACCGACGGCACTTTCCGCGCCGATTTCACGATAGACGATGACTCGACCGGCAATCTCCGTGTGGGGCAGACCTACTCGATCGACCTTGTCCTTGGCGAGCCCACTCAGGCCGTCATGGTACCCAGAGGCACCTTTTTCCAGTCGACAGGCGGTCGATCGGTCTATGTCCTCTCGCCCGACGGTAAAAGTGCCACGCGCCGCGACGTGAGACTCGGCCGTCAGAATCCTCAATTCTATGAGGTCATCGATGGACTCGAACCCGGCGAGCGAATCATCACCAGCTCTTATCAAAACTTTGGTGATGCCCAAAAGATTATAATCAAAAATTAAACCAATAATATAATGGAACTGCAAATCAAAAACCTTAGGAAAGAGTTTCGCACCGACAGCGTCCGCACTGTCGCCCTCAACGATGTGTCATTCAGCATAGCCGACGGCTCGTTTGTGGCCATCATGGGGCCATCGGGTTGCGGCAAGTCAACACTGCTCAACATTCTCGGTTTGCTTGACAACCCTACCGAGGGCAAGTATTTTCTTGACGGTCAGGAAGTGGGCAATCTCAAGGAGGCTCAGCGCACCCGCTACCGCCAGGGTCGTATCGGCTTTATTTTCCAATCGTTCAATCTCATCGAGGATATGAACATACGCGACAACATAATGCTGCCGCTCAACAACCTGCCGCTGGCCCGGGCCGAAAAAAAACAGCGCGTCGACGAGGCCATGAACCGCATGGGCATCGCCCACCGCGCCAATCATTATCCGTCACAACTCTCCGGCGGTCAACAGCAGCGCGCCGCCATCGCCCGCGCCATCGTCTCGCGTCCGGGTCTCATTCTCGCCGACGAGCCCACCGGTAACCTCGACTCTAAAAACGGTCTTGAAGTGATGAATCTGCTGTCCGAACTCCACCGCGAGGGATCTACCATCATCATGGTGACCCACTCCCAGCGCGATGCGGCCTGTGCCGACTACATCATCAACCTCTTTGACGGCAGTATCGTTGAAAACCTTAACAACAAGATGTGATTATGTTTAAATTCTTTACCTCAGACCTGCGGCGCAATATTATCAAGATTTTGTGTCTTTCGATAGGCCTTTCTATAGGGTTGCTTCTGATGGCCCGTGTCTATTTTGACAAATCCTATGACACCTTCTTCAAGGATGCCGACCGCATCTACAAGCTATATGATACCATGGAAAGAGACGGGGTGTTTGAACGTGATCCGACCATTCCAGGCGGCTTTGCTCCGTTATTTAAAAAAGATATTCCTCAGGTCGAGCTTGCCACACGCTTTTTCAATGTCGTGGGAGATATGCCATTTGTTGTTGAGGACGGCCGTAAGCTCAGGATGCAAAACTTGTGTCTTGCCGATGAAAACCTGTTTGAAATGTTTGATATACCCGTTACCGGCGGTGACCCAAAGACACTTTTGCTCACCGAAGGTCAGTGTATTATCCCGCGTTCAATGGCTTTGAAAATCGGTGGTGACGTTATAGGCATGACATTCACGATACCGACCGTTTCCGATGACAGAAAATATACGATTGGCGGCATCTATGACGATATCCCGCTCAACTCGTCGATACCCAACGCTTTCTATTTCAGTATGTCGAGTATGCCCGATTACTCTCATGGACGTGACGGTGTGATGGGTAACGATATCTATGATGGATATATCAGACTTATACCCGGCGCGACTCTACAGGATATTACTCCAGGCATCGAAAAGATTGTTGAGGAAAATATCGACAAGGAATATCGCGATTCATTTAAACTGGCGGTTGTGGCCGATAAATTCACCGATTTTTATGCTGCCCAAAAGGATATAACCACTATGGACTGGATGCTGATGCTCCTTGCCGTGATTCTGTTGCTCAGTTCAGGCCTAAACTTCCTTCTTATCGTTATCGGTCAGGTTGGCAAGCGTAGCAAGGAGATGGCTGTCCGTAAATGTTACGGCACCTCCAATGTCCAAATCTTTGGACGCGTTATAGGTGAAAGTATATTTTACCTTGTTGTATCGCTGGCTATAGGAATCCTGGTCGTTTTTTGCTTCCCCGAACTTTGTGCCCGTTTGCTCGGCTATACCCCCGGTCAGCTTTTCACTACCGGCAATGTGTGGATTGTCATTTTGGGCGTATGTCTTGTGATACTTATTCTGACAGGTGTGATTCCGGCCTGGATCTATTGCCGCACTCCCGTGGCAAGCGCATTCCGTGGAAATCTTCAGAGCCGCCGGGGCTGGAAAATGGCGTTGTTGTCAATACAGTTCTTCTCGACTGGTGTACTCATGTGCCTGCTGGTGTTGATTGTCCGTCAGTACAGGATGGTGACCGATGTCGACAACGGTTATGACGATGATAATGTGGCCTGGGTTTATCTTTCGGGGACCAAGATGTCGGGACGTGACATGCTTGTATCTGAACTTCAGAATCTCAGCTGTGTAAAGGATGTTTCCACTGCCAGAAGGTTAATCGGAGACGGTGCGTCGGGAAACAATGTCTGGATGAATGGTAACACCGCCAATATGATAAATGTAGCCGACAATTATAGTGTCAATGCCAATTTCTTTGATATGATGGGAATGGAATTTATTCAGGGCGAGACGTTCAGTGCCCGGGCTGATTCCACTATCAATCAGGTGATTGTTGAAAAAGCATTTATCGATGTAGTGAAAAAACTGACTGGCGATGACTCGGATTATATCGTAGGCAAGTCGTTCCAAATAACTGAACACGGTCTGTCTTATTACACAATCTGTGGTGTCGTCAATGATGTCCGTCGTGGCAATTTGACCAATGTCGATACTCGAGCTGGCATTTGGTTCCCGTCATCAAGATCACTTCGAAGTGTTTATGTGAAACTTGACGCCGTCACTCCTGAAAACATGGCGCTTCTTCAGGCGACAATCGACAAGGTGTTTCCCGATAGCGACAATTATATAGTGACACTAAAAAGCGAAATTGATTCAAAATTGGACCCGATACGTAACTTTGCCACCTCGGTTATGATTGCCGGCATCGCTATATTGTTTATCGCCCTGATAGGACTCGTCGGCTATACAGGCGATGAGGTTCAACGACGCTCCAAAGAGATAGCCATACGCAAGGTCACCGGCACCTCGGCCCGGCAGATTGTGACACTGTTTATCCGCAACATCCTCACCGTAGCTGTTCCCTCGCTTGTCTTGGGGGGTGTGGTGGCCATGATTGCGGGCCGCAAGTGGCTCTCCCAGTTTGCCGAGCAGGTATCATTGTCACCGATCTCGATGATTCTGTGTCTGATAATTCTCCTGCTGGTAATCACCGGCGTCGTGGCCTACAACACAATGGGTGTCGCGACATCAAACCCCGTTGACCACCTTAGAAACGAATAACAGTAAACCACTCTCATTCATTATGAAAAATAATAACATACTTTCGGTTCTCATGATATTATTCTCGGTAGTACCGGCCATTGCTCAGACCGAGAAGTCGGATACCATCAAAACTCAGCAGCTTAAAGAGGTCGTTGTTGAATCACAGCAGAATGTCGTGATGCCCTCGAGGTCGATTTATGTCCCGACGGTAAAGCAGAAACGGTCGGCGATGTCGGGAGATGATCTCGTTAAACTAATGCGCATACCCGAAATCGTCACATATCGAGGACAACTCGTGTCGACCTCTCTTGAACCGATCTCGATGTTCATTGACTATCACGAGGCCGGCTCGGATGAGCTTAATGGCATGAATATGAACGATGTGAAGCGTATTGAGTATTATGCGTTTCCCGATGATCCCCGGTTTATGGGCAAGCAGTATGTCATTAATTTCATAATGGTGAAATATGAATATGGCGGTTATACTAAATTTACCGGTGTCGAGAATTTTATAGAAAACAGCGGCAACGGTAGTGTCTATAATCGTTTTCAATATGGAAAGATGACCTATGACCTTACCGGTGGTGGCAGCTATGCGTCCAACGACCATAGCGGAAGCAGTGAAACGGAATTTTATCGGTTACCACAGCTCGATAATACGATAGAGTCGTTTGAGCGAATCACTGATAAAACTGCCTCAAAATATCGTACTCACAACAGCTGGGCGACGTTCAGGGCGATGTATTCGTCAAAAAATGTTGTTGTCCGCAACACGATCGGTGGAAGTTTCAGAAGTACTCCGGATAATAATTCGGTGGGGTCGGTTACATATCGTCCCGAGTCTTTCAGTCGGTCAAGTTATATTAGCGACAATGACAGTCATAACAATTTGTTTACTTATCGCGGTGATATAAACATTTATCTGCCCAATAAGAACACGCTGGTCATCACTCCGATATATAAATATAACCACACCCGACAGAATTCATGTTATACGGAAGATAATGTATTGTATAACAACGGTGCGGTCGACAACAGCCATCAGGCATCGGCGGTAATGACGTTCACCCACAATTTTGGAACGCCGGGGTCGTTGTCGGCCTCATTAAACGGCTCCTACAACACAAACCGCACGTGGTATAGCGGCACCTCGACCGGCTTTGACGAGAACCGCGTTTATCACCTCGGCCCGGAGGTGAGCTACAGCGGCCGGTACAAGGGCTTTTATGGAAAGTTGACATTAGGTTACAACTGGGATAAATCAAATTTCAATGATGTCGTGGAGGTTGTTAATTCACCCGCAATCTCAGCCTCACTTCAATATGCCTTTAACACCCGTAACAAAGTGTCGGCATCTTATAATATGTCGCGTTGGGCCCCGAGCTCAAACTACAAGAGTGCCAATATGGTCAAGGTAAATCCGCTGATGACATATACCGGCAATCCCGAGCTGTTTCCCATGAAACAGAATAGATTTTCAACAAGTTATACATTTATCCCCAACAAGATAATAACGTTGTCGGCCGGTGCCGGCTGGTCATTCTTCGGCGATCGATATGTCTATGATTTTATCGGAACTCCGACAGGCATTATCCGCACGATTCAACAACCTATGGGAAGTTACTCTTTGGGCAACTATACTATATCGGCTGACGCTAATTTGCTTGATGGTGATCTTTCGGTTGGTGGATCGTTAAACCATGTTTTCGCTCATAACGGAATTCCTTATGATTGGTCAAAATCGTGGATGAACTGGTCGCTCAAAATATTTTATTACTTCAGTAATTTCTATATCGGCTCCTTTTTTAATTCAAAGGCTGAGTATTCAGACGGTATTATGGTTGGAGACTGGATGAAAGAGCCATGCAGTTATTCACTCCAGATAGGATGGTCAAATTCCCGATGGAATGTCAGGCTGTATACTTCCAATTTCTTCAGATTTACCTGGAAAGAATCTGAATTGGTAATGGATAGTAAATATTATGACAGAACAAAGATTAATTACGGAACCAATAGACATTTTATGGTACAGTTGAGGGCCACATATACTTTCAACTATGGTAAAAAAATCAAGAGCAATAATCAGATTGGCGAACAGTCGGGGGGAAACTCGGGGATTTTGAAATAACGCTGCCGGCGTGGCAACCTCAAATCCTGTCAACCATCTTAGAAACGAATAGTATACAGGCGTTTTTCCGACAAGTTAAAATAATAAGACATAACCAAAAGGATGAAAGGCGGCGCGTTAAAATTGACGTGCCGTCTTTTTCTGTAACCCAAATCTCTTGTTCTCATGTCATAATAGGCCTTTGAAAGATTGACTTATATCCTGAACCGTGTGGGCTGATAGGACGTTATTATTCTAATAACATTTCACGTCTAAAGCTGAATTTTTTGATGGACTGGCTGATTACTTTCATGAGGGATAATCCGGTGATACCGCTGTTTTTGACCGTGGGGCTCGGATTTTGGCTCGGCAAGTTAAAGATAGGGTCGTTTTCGCTCGGAGCGGTGGCGGCCACGCTCGTGGTGGGCGTCGTTGTGGGACAAATGAAGATTGTCATCCCCGACATGCTCAAAACCGTCTTTTTCCTCTTCTTCCTTTTTGCCATCGGCTATAACGTGGGGCCGCAGTTTTTCCGGTCGTTTCGCGGCCCGGGAGTGCGTATGGTTGGTTTTGCAGTTGTCGAGGCGCTGATATGTGCGGGACTTGTAATAGCGGCCGCCCATTTGACTGGCTACAACAACGGCGTGGCAGCCGGTCTGTTTGCCGGGTCACAGACGGTGTCGGCATCACTCGGATTGCTTGCCGACACGGTGCGCGAGGTGCCGATGGACGACAGCGCGCGCAGCCATCTGCTCAGGATTATACCGGCTTGCTATGCGGTGACATATGTTTTTGGCACGATAGGAACGGCTTGGTTCCTGTCGACCGTCGGACCTAAAATGATGGGTGGACTCGACCGGGTCAAGAATGATGTGGCACACATTGAGCAATCAATGGATAAATCGTCGTCGGCCATATCAGCTCCCGGATTCATACCGGCACAGCGTCAGGTGATTTTCCGCGCATATGATGTGACATCATCCTATTTTGACTCCCCTCGAACGGTATGCGAGATTCAAAAGATGTATGCCGCGGCCGGTACGCGTGTAATTGTCGAGCGGGCACGCATCAACGGTGTGATTACCGATGTCACCGACGACACGGTCATAAGCCACGGCGATCACATTGTTTTGGGTGGTCGTGCCGATGCACTTGTCTCGATTTCTCAAACTCCAGGAGCCGAGATTACCGATGCCGAGCTTTTGAATTTCGGGGCCGAACGCACACCGGTGACCATAGCCCGCGGAAAGATTGACGGCATCACTGTCGAACAGTTGCGCCAAAGCACGTTTATGGAACGAGTGTTCATCGCCTCGATCAAGCGCAACGGACTGTCTATTCCGCTCAAATTACAAACCGAGCTGCACGCAGGTGACCAGCTCACGCTCGTGGGGTGGCCGCGCGACATTGCCGAGGCTGCCGATGCGATTGGGTATGCCGACCGCCAGACCGACCGCACCGACATGGTTTTTATGGGCCTCGGGCTTGCGGCTGGGTGTATTATCGGCGCGATATCGTTGAAAATAAAGGGGATACCGATGTCGCTCGGCTATAGTGTAGGCTCTCTCATCGCCGGGTTGTTTCTCGGATGGTTCCGCACGCGACACCCGTCGTTCGGTCACATTCCATCATCGGCTGTGTGGTTGCTCAACAACTTGGGTATCAATATGTTTATAGCTATACTCGGCATCACGGCAGGTGCTTCGCTCATGCTTGGTATAAGCGAAGCCGGCATCAAGATTATAGGCATCGGGGCCCTGCTCACCCTTGTCGGGCTCGTCATCAACATCTTTATTGCCCGTAAAATTTTCCGATTCTCGACACCTGTCACGCTCGGATGTGTGGCCGGTGGACGCTGTTGTGTCGCAGCCATCGGCGCTATTCAGGACACGTTGCAGAGCGATGTGCCCAACCTCGGGTACACTGTCACCTATGCCGTCGGCAACATTTCGCTTGTCTTTTCAAGCCTGCTCGTGCTCTTCCTGACATGATTGTTACGGCATCCGGTAGTAGGGCGGTTTGAGTCTGTGGTCGGTTATCCATCGATTGACCTGAGCCCTACAAATTGCCGATTTGCTATCTTGACATAGCGTCAGCCGGCCCAAAAAACACTCAGTCGATGGCCACAAGATTGATTACAACCATCGTTATAATACCGGTCAGCACTGCGAGGTCAATCGAGCGATAAGGTATGGTGTAGTCGTTGATGTGTAGCTCGCGTTTGTAGGGTCGGGCGCGTTTCATGTCGCCGTTTACGAGTTTCCATACTACGGCACGGGCTCCGGTAAAGACAAGGAGACCTATGATACAGCCTAAAATAGCGCCTACAAGCAGGTCACCGGGGTAGTGTACGCCCAGATAAACACGCGAATATGAGTTGACTGCCGCCCAAATAAATATAAACCATTTCAACCGCGAACCGCGCCATATGCACGCCAGCATCGTGGCCAATGCAAATGAGTTGGCTGCGTGACATGACGGAAATCCGTAACGGCCCCCGCGATAGTCATTGACGACGTGGACAAACTGGCTTAGCGGATTCTCGAGATTGGCGGGACGCAATCGCTCGAAAAGCGGACGGCATATGGTGGCACAGAACTGGTCGGTGAGCAGGATGCAAAGGGCGATGGCTATGGTCCACGTTATGGCGATACGGATGTTAAATGAGCGGAACGTGGCAACCAGTATTACAAAATACATCGGCACCCATATGAAACGGCCTGAGAACATGAACATTGCACGATCCCAGAACGGTGAATGGAAGCCATTGAAAAACAGGAATATATCCTGGTCGATATCGAGTAAAAATTCTATCACTGCAGTTAGTTTGTAAATTTTTTATCTTGACGATAGGTCGCGGTATAATGTCTGGAGGTAGCTCCGGGCTTTGTCGGTAAGTGTAGGGTCGCCCGATGTCCTGACGGGTCGGCCGGCCTCGAGGTCATATATCGTTTCTCCTCCCGGCGTCACCAGTCCAATCTGTCCTTTGGACGAATAGAATGCATATCGCGGTGTGGCGGGGTCGAGAAGGTCGTGGCTGAATTTAAATGATGATGCATCAAGCCCGAGCATGCCGGCAATTGTGGCGGCGATGTCGGTCTGTGATCCTATCGAGTGATTGAGTCCTGAAATGGCGAGCGCACCCCCGGTGATAATGAGCGGCACTCGACGCTCGGCTCTGAGGTCATTGAGGTCACGCGGATAGGCGCCATAATGGTCGGGAACAAGAATGACGAGCGTGTTGGCCCAGTCGGGCGAGGCTGCAAGACGGTCAACAAAAGAGGTGACACAGCTGTCGGTATAGGCAAACGCCGTCACCGGCTTGGGCTCGTCGGCGTTTCGCGGCGCCCGGTCAACATCAAAAGGCTCGTGGCTGCTTGATGTCTGTATTGTTATGAACCGTGGTGTTGTCCGGTTATAGGGTTCTATTTCTTCCAAAATACGCTCGAACAGAGGTCCGTCATGCACACCCCATTTTGAAAGCCGCTGTTTGATGGGGAAATCCTTGTCGCCCACAATCGAGCTGTAGCCGGTTGACGACAAGTAGGCTTTCATGTTTGTGAAATCGGGATCGCCGCCATAGTAATAACGCGATGTATAACCGGCCTTGTTGAGCATCGAGGCTATGGAGGGGAGCGATGCCGCCCTTACCACATTTTTCATCACGCTTGTCGTCGGTTGGC
This sequence comes from Muribaculaceae bacterium, assembly GCA_029063895.1. GTDB lineage: Bacteria > Bacteroidota > Bacteroidia > Bacteroidales > Muribaculaceae > CAJUPY01. Next base: position 11,134 of record JAIDNJ010000043.1, read on the forward strand.
CCGGGTAGCCGCTTAAAATAGCGGGAATACCTCGGTCGGTACGAAAACTCGATGCATGGAAATTGTCAAACAGCAACGCATTGCCGTGGGCTATACTGTCGAGCCCCTGAGCGATATCCTTACCCCCGAGCGATTTGAAAAGATGATTTGAAAAGCTCTCGAGAATGATGAGATAGATGTCGGGACGCCGGTTGCTCAAAGCGTTTGGCTTGACATCGGTCGAGTCGGGTATGACAGGTTTGTTAAGACTATCAAAAAGTTTCGCGGCATCGGCGTCGCTGAAAAATATAAACTCGTTGTCGATATTGTCGGCATGGGTCGCCGAATACATCAGGCTGAATAGCGGATTGACTGCCGCGTGGTTGAGACGGTTATCATCGGTAAAGTAGGCCGAACTGAGATTCATTGTCGCTACCGTGAAGCCGCCCCTTATCGGGATAAAGAGCAAACCGGTGAGCACGACAAGCAGTGTTGTCGATACAGCCTTGTGCCTTTTCTCGGCCATAGAGTCGCCCGGTACACGTCCGGCTGCAAAGTTGAGCCACAATGTGATACACGCTGTCAGCACCATAAATACTATGCCGCCAATCACCGCCTGACCCGTCGTGACGCTTGCAAACGCGAGGCGCGGCGATGACATGAAATAGAAAATGGGCGTGGTGTCGAGCTTGAAACCCCAGTAGGGATATAGCATGGTGTCGACAATGACAGTAGCGCTGATTATCACCGAGATGATAAAAATGTAAATTTTCAGTACACGTGATATGACCCTGGGATGCGATACCCATTGGGCCGCGATCAGCAGCAGGCAGGGGATTACTGTCAGGTAGCCTGCCATCGACAGGTCCATCGGTAGCCCTGCCTTGATGACCCTTAACCAGTCGAGTGGGGCTGCATGGCTGTAAAGCGTCCTGTTCACAGCCATGAACAGCGGTTTCATGACCATCCACACGGCCACGATGGCCGCGTAGAGGCGGATGATGAGCATTATCGACCGGTGAGCCATTGCTTCGGGGAGCTTTATCAGACGTTGAAACGGAAGTGCATGATGTCGCCGTCCTGAACGACATATTCCTTACCCTCGACCGAGAGTTTACCGGCTTCCTTGACCGCAGTCTCGCCGCCAAGCGATACATAGTCGTCATACTTGATTACCTCGGCACGGATAAAGCCTTTTTCAAAGTCGGTGTGGATGATACCGGCACACTGGGGCGCTTTTGACCCGCGCATGAAAGTCCATGCACGCACCTCGTCGGGTCCGGCGGTGAAGTAGGTCTGCAAGTCGAGAAGGGCATAGGCCGCACGGATGAGTCGGCTCACACCCGATTCCTCGAGCCCTATTTCGTTGAGAAATTCCTGACGCTCTTCCCATGTGTCGAGCTCGGCGATGTCGCTTTCGGTCTGGGCGGCGACAACAAGGATTCCGGCACCCTCGTCCTTGACAGCCTCGCGGACAGCCTCGACATAGGCATTGCCCTTGGCGGCCGAAGCGTCGTCGACATTACAAACGTAAAGCACCGGTTTGTTGGTGAGCAGGAAAAGCTCCTTGGCATACTTCTGCTCGTCGACAGTCTCAAATTTTACCGAGCGGGCGGGCTTGCCGGCGTCGAGTGCTTCCTTAAATTGGCGCAGCACCTCATATTGCATCTTTGCAACTTTGTCACCGCCGGTCTGGGCGGCCTTCTGGGTCTTGGCTATGCGTGCCTCGACGGTTTCGAGGTCTTTGAGCTGTAGCTCATAGTCGATGATTTCTTTATCTCGGACAGGGTCGACCGAACCGTCTACGTGAGTGATATTGTCGTCGTCAAAGCAACGGAGCACGTGGATGATAGCGTCGGTTTCGCGGATGTTGGCAAGAAACTTGTTGCCGAGGCCCTCGCCTTTGCTGGCACCCTTGACGAGACCGGCGATGTCGACAATCTCGACTGTGGCCGGAACGACACTTTTGGGCTGGCACATCTCGACGAGTTTGGTGAGACGGTCGTCGGGCACGGTGATCACACCCACGTTGGGCTCGATTGTACAGAACGGGAAGTTGGCCGACTGGGCCTTAGCGTTGGAGAGACAGTTGAAAAGAGTGGATTTTCCCACGTTGGGAAGTCCTACGATTCCACATTGTAATGCCATGGATGATATGTATGGTTTAAATTTTTACTGATTGGATTTTGACTTGCAAAGTTAATCATTTTTACCGGAAAAACGGCACGCCAGGGCCTCCGAACCTCCGTTGACCCATGTCCCGACTACTTTGTAGCTTGATTTTAAGCCGTCATACGGTGTCCAGCCACAGCGGCTGACTACATCGTTGTCGGTTATCGTCCACGTCTCTTTTTTGACACGGACTATGTCGGCATGATATCCGGGAGCTATAAATCCGCGACGGTCAATCTTGAAGATTATCGCCGGATTGTGGCTCATGAGCTGTACGACACGCTCAACGGTCAAACCCTCGATTTCGTCGGTGAGGGTGAGCATCAGCGGCAGCGAGAATTGCACGCCGGGCATACCCGATGCGGCTTTTAGCGCGCCGCCCTGCTTGTCGGCGGGTAGATGAGGCGCATGGTCAGTGGCGATGACATCGATGCGCCCGTCGACTATGGCCCGTCGCAGCTCGTCACGGTCGGTTTTCTCCTTGATGGCCGGATTACATTTCACACGCGCTCCACGACGGTCATAATCCTTTCTCTTATAAACAACTGACGCGGCCGACCAACTTAAGCGGGTAGATATCGGTGGT
>JAIDNJ010000044.1 GCA_029063895.1 Muribaculaceae bacterium
CCAAATCCCTCCTGCGTCCCCAAAACTCCTAACTGTACATTCCCATAAGAGTATTTTAGTCCAGGAGCACTATTATAAGCAATATTGCCATAATCTTTATAAGCGACAGGGCTATTGTCAGGGCTCGGGCGGTTTTCATTCCGGCATTAACCACAAAATAAATTGACCATATCAGCACTGAACCGAAGATGACCGTTGGCCAGCTATGAGTCAGGAGCCCCGGGAAAAAAGAACCGAATGTATCGTTAAGCATAACGGCATAGGCAATGTTGGCAAAACAGGTACACAGCCAGTAGCCCCATGCTACATTAAAACCGGCAAAGCGTCCGTAACCGGCGCGCGCATACTGATAGATGCCGGCACCCAGCTCGGGATGTCGGTCGGCAAGTACCTTGAACGTCGCCACGAGCAACAATATACCCACCGCGGTTATCAGCCACGAAACCAACACAGCACCGAGACCGGCGCCGTGAGCCATGTTTTGAGGAATGTTGAATATGCCGGCACCTACTACCATGCCAAACACAAGGGCAGCAAGCCCTATGAAACCCAGTTTTACCGGGATTTGCTCAACTTCTTTATTCTTTTTCATCAATTCCGATTATACAATTCATGACGCTTCTCTCAAGCGACCCTCATAAAATATTACAATGTCGTTAAAAAGGGCTTTACATAACTCTCGCCCAAAAACCGCGCAAAATTACAATTTATCCACCATATAAACAACTTATAGGCCTTTTTTAATATCATACTTTCAAGTTATATGCCTAAAAACCATATTTTATAACATATTTTCGTCAAAAATAAGCGTTGATATAATATTTTTTTTTACTTTTGCACATTATTTCTAAATCAACATAATTATGGCAAACGCTGAAATAGATTGGAACAATATAGGTTTCGGTTATATCCCCACCGATTATAACGTACGTTGCTACTATCGCGACGGCAAATGGGGCGAAATTGAAGTATCGTCTTCTGACACGATAAACATCCACATGGCTGCAACAGCCCTTCACTATGGTCAGGAAATTTTTGAAGGTCTCAAGGCTTTCCGCGGCAAGGACGGCAAGGTGCGTGTGTTCCGCCTTGAAGCAAACGCAGCCCGCATTCGCCAATCGGCCGAAGGTATCCGCATGGCTCCCGTTCCCGAAGACCTCTTCCGTCAAATGGTCATCAAAGCCGTGCAGCTCAACGAGCGATTCATCCCACCATACGGTAGCGGTGCATCTCTCTATATCCGTCCTCTCGAAATCGGTCTCAGCCCAAATATCGGTGTAAAACCCGCCAACGAATATCTGTTCATGATTATGGTTACACCCGTGGGACCCTACTTCAAGGGTGGTTTCAGCACAACAGATGTTTGCATCATGCGCGAATTTGACCGCGTCGCTCCCAAAGGCACCGGTCGTTGGAAAGTGGGTGGCAACTATGCCGCCAGTCTTGCTGCCGGTCAAAAGGCTAATCAGCTCGGCTACTCGGCTGTGCTATATCTCGACCCCAAAGAGAAAAAATATATCGACGAGTGTGGTCCGGCCAACTTCTTCGGTATCAAGGACGGCAAGTATATCACTCCGGCCTCTGAATCAATCCTCCCGTCGGTTACCAACAACTCTCTGATGCAAATCGCACGCGACCTCGGCATCGAAGTTGAATGTCGTCCCATGCTTGTTGAAGAGATTGCCGGTCTTGACGAGGCTGCCGAGTGTGGTACAGCCGCTGTCGCTTCACCCATCGGCTCTATCGACGATCTCGACCTCGATAAAAAATATGTGATCTCTAAAGATGGCAAACCCGGCCCTATCACCACACAGCTCTATAACGCTCTCCGCGCAATACAGCTTGGCGAAGCCGAGGACATCCACAACTGGAACACCATCATCGAGCTTTAATCCACATCCGCATGATAGATTATCAGGAAATTATTGACAAATATTATCCCGCCGGAACCACCCGGCGGGATATTTATATGCATCATTGCCGACAGGTTGCCGACAAGGCTCTTGCTATTGCTCATAACAAAGGTCTCGGGCTTCCCGACGACTTGATTGAAGCTGCAGCCATGCTTCATGATATAGGCATAGTCATGACCGATGCTCCCTCGATTGACTGTCACGGTGAGCTGCCTTACATTTGTCACGGCATTGCCGGTGCCGCGCTTATTAGAGAAAACGGTTACCCTGAAGAAATAGCCCGCGTTGCCGAGCGTCACACCGGGGCCGGTATCTCGGTTGAAGATATCGACGAACTCAACCTGCCGCTCCCCCGCCGTGATTATATGCCCCAATCTCTGCTTGAGCGACTCATATGTTATGCCGACAAGTTTTACTCCAAAAGCGGGGAAATGAAAGAAAAATCGCTTGAAAAGGTACGCAATTCCATGTCACGTCACTCGTCGGCAACTCTCGCCCGCTTTGAAAAGCTCCACCACGAATTTTCATGATTGTGCAAGTATAGACACAAAAGGCTAATTTATTCCCTCGTAAATTTTTATTAGATTTTTTTTGACATTCTCGGGCAAATGTTGCTCGAGGATTTTTTTTGATATTATCCCGTGCTTTGACACTATCGACCGATTGTCGACATAACGCATCATCGCGTCAGCCACACCCTTGACATCGCCCGGCTCTACAAGAAAGCCGTTCTCATTATCCCTGACTATATCGGGAACCCCACCGATGCGTGTCGCCACAATCCCACACCCCGCGGCCATTCCCTCGAGAAGAGACATAGGCTGGCATTCAAATAGCGATGGTAAAACGATAATATCCGATTGCTCAAGTAGGCAGTCCCGTTCCTCATGATTGACCCATCCGGTAAAATAAACTTTCCCTCCTGTTATCTCTCTACCGACAAACTCCTTAAGCTCCTGTTCCAGAAATCCGGTACCGGCTATGATAAGTTCTGTCTTGTCCTTCAAACATTCGGCGACAATCTTATATGCCCTTACAAGAGTGTCAACACCTTTATCTCTCGTCAGCACCCCAAGATAAAGAAATCGCGTTTTCGACCTATTCTCTTTTTCTTTTGACGACATCCCCGACTCAACCATGTTAGGTAAAACACTGACGTTTTTTAAACCGAGGTTATCAGTAAAATATTTCCGCCAATAATCTGACAACACAATGACGCAATGGGCAGGAGCAAGTCCTGTCTTAACAATAGGACGAGTCGCTTTTTTTACAAAATCAGGAAAATCGCCGGCATGAATGTGAATGAGTATCTTAAAACCGATCATACGTCCCAATATCGCGACAGCAGCTTTTCGGAAAAACGATTTTCCCGAAGCCATATGTATGTGCATCAAACTTTTACCCTGCAGCCGATATAACGGTAGACGACACACTATACCTGCAAGCACTACAAGACCGGCCAAAGTACCACGGCAACTGTTAGTGGGCAGATAAACCGCATTTTCAAAATTGGAGATATACAACCGGCCGAGTTCCTCCATTCCACCCCGCCCTTTGACCGAGGGACCTATGAAGAGAACCCTGTCCAGTACATTGTCACCATCCATTACTCAAACAGACGGTTGGCCTCGGCAAGAGACTCAGGCTTTCCTATATCTATCCATCGGTAAGTTTCATCGGGAGTGAATCCGTTGATTACAATCTGACGACAGGCGTCGGCATAAAACGGAATGATCGAGAAAGCATCAAGATTTCGCTCGGTCGCAAAACGAGCTAAAGGCTCTAAAACAGATGAATCAAGAATGTGAACTCCCCCAAATGCAAGCGATCTTACACTCGCGTCAGGTACAAATCCGGCAGGCAGATATTTTTCTTCCGCAACATTTCCCCACCCGCTCATCCGGTTATTTTTATCAAAAAAGAGATAACGCGAAGTTTTGCGATTGTCGACAAGCAGTGTTACATCGGCTCTACATCTGAGGTGTGAGTTAACCATCTGTTCAACAGGGAAATCTGTTAGAATGTCGGCATTATGGACGATAAATGGTTCTTCGCCCAACAGTTTGGATGCCTTCAAAATTCCACCTCCTGTTTCAAGTAACAGGTCGGTCTCGTCGCTTATAGCTATGTCGATACCGAAATTTTCCTTTGATTCCAGAAATTCGACAATTTTTCCGGCAAAATGATGGACATTGACAACGACCTTTTTTATCCCGGCAGCCTTCAGTTTGAGAATCACACGCTCAAGCATTGGAACACCACCGACCTCGACCAACGCTTTCGGCCGGTCATTGGT
>JAIDNJ010000045.1 GCA_029063895.1 Muribaculaceae bacterium
ACGCTCCTTCATCACAAGACAAAAATCACTCAGAGATATGCGACCCCAGCGTTAACAAATATTGGGGAACGGGGTCTTAGCATTCGTCTAAAAAAAAATGATGGCGCGCAGTTTAAAATTGCACGCCATCACATATACTATGATATTTCTCTAAAATCAATCTCTGTTGCCAAAGAAACGGAGAAGATAGAGGAACAGATTGACAAAGTCAAGATAAAGAGTAAGAGCACCGAGAGTTGCGAGACGACCGTCCGACGCATTGGGCATTTGCTGTGCCATGTTTTTGATTTGCTGAGTGTCCCAGGCTGTGAGTCCAACAAAGATGAGCACACCGAGACCCGAGATAATCCAGTCAAAAGTAGAGTTTGCCCAAAAGATGTTGACAATCGAGCAGATGATGAGACCAATGAGAGCCATCAGGAGAATCGAGCCCATTTTAGCAAGATCGCGGCTGGTAAAGTAACCGTAAATCGACATGGCTCCAAAGGTACCGGCTGTGATGATAAATGTCTTGAGAATCGAGACGGGATTATAGACAAGACCAATCAGCGATAAAGTGACACCGTTGACAATCGCAAACAGATAAAACAGAAGCGATGCCGTGGTCGACGACAACCGGTTGATGGCACCCGAGATGGCTATTACAAGGCCTACCTCGACAACACATGCGCCGATATAAACCCATGTATGTGTAGCGATATAATAGCTGATTTGTGGAGCAGCAGCTACAATACCGGCCGACACGGCAGCTGTAACAAGAAGAGCAAAAAACATTTTGAGGTAAACTGTTTTCATCACAGTTGAAACCTTGTTTTCAAGCTCCTTAACACCAAAGCCCTGATAGGTCTGGTAATTGTTGTTGTAATTGTAGTTTGACATATTATATATATTTGTTTTTTAGTTAGTTAAATTTTACATGCGCTCGGGCACATTGATTCCGAGCAGTCCCATAGCAGTCTTGACGGTAGAAGCGACACCTTCACAAATTGCCAGACGGAGTGAACGGACAGCCTCATCGGTCTCACCGAGAATTGTATAATCGTGATAGAACTGATTGTACAGTTTCACAAGATCATAGGCATAGTTGGCGATAAGCGCGGGCGAATAAATCTGGCCTGCTTTCTGGACAACCGAGGGGAAATCGGCAAGCGCCTGGATAACTGCAATCTCCTTTTCGTTGGGCTCGGCAGTTGCAAATTCACCGATTTTGACACCGGCTTGCTCGGCCTTGCGGAGTACCGAACGGATACGGGCATAGGTATACTGGATAAACGGACCTGTATTACCGTTGAAATCAATCGACTCTTTGGGGTTGAAGGTCATGTTCTTGACCGGGTCAACCTTGAGGAGGAAGTATTTCAGCGCTCCCATTCCCACGGTCTCACAAATAGCCTCGGCTTCGGCAGGATCAACTCCGTCGAGTTTACCAAGCTCTTTTGACACCTCGCGGGCTGTGTTGACCATCTCGGCCATCAGATCGTCGGCATCGACGACCGTACCTTCACGGCTTTTCATCTTGCCCTCGGGGAGCTCAACCATTCCGTAAGAGAAGTGGACCAGATCTTTGCCCCACTTGAATCCGAGCTTATCGAGCAATAATGATAACACCTGGAAATGGTAGTTCTGTTCGTTACCTACCACATAAATCATCTTGTCGATGGGGAAATCCTGATAACGGAGCTTGGCCGTACCGATATCCTGTGTCATGTAAACCGATGTGCCGTCACTACGGAGCAAAAGTTTGTGGTCAAGACCGTCGGCTGTCAGGTCAGCCCAAACCGACCCATCGTCCTTGCGATACATGATGCCTTTTTCAAGACCTTCGAGAACCTTGTCCTTACCCTCAAGGTAGGTATCGCTTTCATAGTAAATCTTGTCAAAATCAACACCCATGCGTTTATAGGTCTCGTCAAAACCGTCATAAACCCATGTGTTCATCATCTCCCAAAGCTGGCGCACCTCGGGGTCTTTCTGTTCCCAGCGGCGGAGCATTTCCCGAGCTTCCTGCATCAAAGGTGACTGTTTTTCAGCCTCTTCTTGAGTAAGTCCTTTGGCCATCAGCTCTTTGACCTCAGCTTTATAGTGCTTGTCAAAAAGCACATAGAAGTCGCCAATGAGGTGGTCTCCTTTTTTACCAACCGATTGGGGAGTAGCACCGTTGCCCCATTTTTGCCATGCGAGCATCGATTTACATATGTGGATACCACGGTCGTTGACAATGTTGGTCTTTACAACTTTGTTTCCACATGCTTTCAAAATCTTTGAGAGCGAGTAACCCAGCAAAATGTTGCGAAGGTGTCCCAGATGGAGAGGTTTGTTAGTGTTTGGAGATGAGTATTCAACCATCACCAGCGGTGACTTATCGGTCACGGGTTCAGTACCGTAGTCGGGAGTATCAATAACATGTTTGAGCACCGAGTTCCAGAAACGTGGCTCGATTACGATATTAAGGAAGCCTTTCACTACATTGAAACGGTCAACAGCCGGCTCGTTGTCAACCAGCCAGTTACCGATTTCGGTAGCGACAGCTTCGGGAGCTTTGCGGGCAGCCTTGACCCATGGGAAAACCACGATGGTAAGGTTTCCTTCAAACTCCTTTTTGGTTTGTTGAGGAACGATTGACTGGGGAGCGGCCTCAATTCCGTAAAGCTCCTTCACGGCTTTGGCGACAGCCTGAGCGAGTATGTTATCGATTGACATTGTCGTTTTATTATAATTTTAATAAATTTAATTAGTTACTTTCAAATAGCAAAATTACAAAAACTATGCCAAAATATCACCCTTACGACCCCAATTTGCACCTCCTTTTTATCTATTTAACAAAAACGATGTTTTAAATATCCCGTTCATGTCATTCAAGTGATAGAACGTGGACAGTATGAGCATCCTCTGTTTTAGGTTGTTTTCTCCCAACTTACTCATTGTGAACCGGCGAAAACCGACGGGAAATGTCCTCCGATGATTTTTAATCATAAAAAACTTTCAAAAAATTTGGTCATGCAAAAAAAAGTTCTTAACTTTGCAGTCGCAAACAAGCAAATTTGGCTCCTTAGCTCAACTGAATAGAGCATCTGACTACGGATCAGAAGGTTACAGGTTTGAATCCTGTAGGAGTCAC
>JAIDNJ010000046.1 GCA_029063895.1 Muribaculaceae bacterium
AAGTATAAATACAGCAGTCTGCGCGGATGTGACGGCCGTGTGTGGGCATTCTACAACAAGTTTGCCGATAACATGGATCAGTACATTCCCTGGATAACCGAAGGTGACGGCGAGCCCCTCCCCCTGTGGGTAAAACCCAACCGCAAGCTCAACGCCGACGACCTCAAGTGGATGATGCGCGACCACTTTGAAAACACGCCGTTTGACATGACCAACGACATGGGTGCCGGCCCTTATAAGGTACCCTATCGCTGGCGTCCATCAACATTTGAAGTCGACGGTCAAACCTACTATCACGAGCGTGCCATCGCCACCCAGCAAACCGGCTACTCGTTTATAGCCGAGATTAACAAAAACCGTCCCAACGCACTCAAAGGACTCATGTGGTTTGGTACCGACGATGCCAACACGTGTGTTTACCTCCCCATTTTCTGCACCGTGGCCCGTCCGCCATTTGAAGTAGCCAAGGACAACGGCGACCTCTACAACATTTCATGGAACTCAAACTTCTGGGTCAACAACTATGTTGCCAATCAGGCCTATAACCGTTACAGCCAGATGATTCCCGACATACGCCGCGTACAGTCGTCGCTCGAAGACTCTATCGCCGTCGATGTCAAGGTAGCCATCGAGCAGCTTCCCGAGTTTGAAGAAGACGCTCAACGCGCTCTCGTCCAGGACCTCGCCGATATCTGGGCCAACAAGGTGACAACCCGATACAAACAGCTCGGCGACTATCTGCTTGTCAAGTATCTCGACGGTAACATCAAAATCGAGGATGAAAACGGATTTGTATCGACACCTGACAACAAGCCGGTATCGCCGACATTTGGCGGATATGACGACGGTTATTACCGGTCGATTGTCACCGACCCCGAGGCTGCCGAGCGACTCAAGGTGCGTGAGCTCAAAGTAAAACAAAAGCCCTAAATTATTTTAAATCAATACAAATTCACCATTACACCATCTGACAACACGATGAAGAAACTTTTAAGCACAATCCTTATCTCGGCAGCAGCCACCGGTAGCGCTCTGGCCTGTACAAGCCTCATCGCCACCAAAGGCGCTACTGTCGATGGCAGCAACCTTGTGAGCTATGCCGCCGACAGCCATGTCCTTTACGGCGAACTTTATGAGCGTCAGGCCGCCGACCATAAAAAAGGCGCCATGCGCGACGTAATCGAGTGGGACACTAACAAATATCTCGGTAAGATACCCGAAATAGCCCACACCTATGGCCGCATAGGCAACATGAACGAGCATGGACTCACCATTGTCGAGAGCACATGGGGTGGCCTGCCCCAACTCGGCGAGCCTAACGGCATCATTGACTACGGTTCGCTCATCTACATCACTCTCGAACGCGCCAAAACAGCCCGCGAAGCTATCAAAATCATGACCGACCTTGTCAACGAATATGGATATGCCAGCTCGGGCGAGTCATTTTCAATCGCCGACCCCAACGAAGTTTGGGTGATGGAGCTCATAGGTAAAGGGAAGGATGAAAAAGGTGCAGTCTGGGTTGCACGCCGTGTACCCGACGGTTATATCTCGGGCCATGCCAACCATCCCCGCATCCACAAATTTCCCCTCAACGACCCCGAGACCATCTATTCGCCCGATGTCATCGAGTTTGCCCGCAAAAAAGGTCTCTATAATGGTAAAGACGAGGATTTTGACTTCTCAAAAACATATGGCGAACTCGACTTTGGCGCGCTTCGCGGATGCGATGCCCGCGTGTGGTCGTTCTTCAACAAATATTCGGACAACGCCGAGGCCTACCTTCCCTGGATAATGGAAGCCGCCGGCGAGCCCATGCCACTTTGGGTCAAACCCAACCGCAAGCTCACCGCCGAGGATATCAAATGGATGATGCGCGACCACTATGAGGACACTCCGTTTGACATGACCAAAGATGCCGGAGCCGGTCCGTTTAACGTGCCTTACCGCTACCGTCCCATGACCTTTGAGGTCGACGGTAAGAAATATACCCACGAGCGTGCCATCGCCACCCAGCAGACCGGCTTCTCGCTTGTAGCCCAGATGCGCGACAATGTCCCCGATGCCATGAAAGGTATCCTTTGGTTTGGCACCGACGACGCCAACACATCGGTCTACATGCCAATCCTTTGCTGGACACGCACCGCACCCAAACAGCTCGGCGAGGGAAACCTCAACGTTCTCGACTGGGACTCCAACTTCTGGGTAAACAACTATGTGGCCAATCAGGCCTACTCGCGCTACAGCCGCATGATTCCTGACATACGCCGCGTGCAGTCAGAGCTTGAAAACGCTATGGTAGCCGAGGCCAAAGCTCTCGAAAACGACCCTCAGATGAACAACCGCGAATATGCGCTCGCCAAGTCTCAGGAACTCGCCGACCGTTGGGCCGCCAAGTGTACCGCCGACTACAAAGCGCTGGGCGACTTCCTTTTTGTGAAACACCTCGACGGTAACATCAAGGACGAGGACGAGAACCACAACTTCCTCTACACTCCCGAGGGCTTTATCAAAGCGCCTAAATTTGGAGGATACGACAATCCCGAATATTTCCGCCAAATTGTCAAGTCATCGGGCAATCGTCTCGAAGTCAAAGACATCAAATAAAGGCATCAAAACCGATATTAGATAAACTAAAATAGGGTATGTCATTATTTTGACATATCCTATTTTTTGTCAATAGCTATTTTCTCAGTAACTTTGCAGTTACAAAAAAGAGAAACAACCAACTGATGATATCCATAAACAACCTATCGGTTGAATTCAGCGCCAAATCGCTGTTTGACAACATCAACTATGTCATAAACAAAAAAGACAAGATAGCCCTTGTCGGCAAGAACGGAGCGGGTAAATCTACCATGCTCAAAATTATCGCCGGTCTTCAACAACCTACCTCTGGCAGCGTGGCCGTGCCGCGTGACCTCACTGTAGGCTACCTCCCACAGCAAATGACTCTCAACGACACAATGACAGTCATCGAGGAGGTGCGATCGGCTTTTGCCCATATCGACCGTCTCAAAGAACGTCTTGACCGTTACAACGAGGAGTTGGCATCGCGTACCGACTATGAGAGCGACTCCTATCAGGAGCTTATCGAGAACATGACCTCTCTCACCGAGCGACTCGCCATGGAGGAAAGCGAGAACGCCGAGGCCGAGATTGAAAAGACACTCACAGGTCTCGGATTCCTGCGCACCGACTTCAACCGCCCCACATCGGAGTTCAGCGGCGGGTGGCGCATGCGCATCGAGCTTGCCAAACTGCTCCTGCGACGACCCGACGTACTCCTTCTCGACGAGCCAACCAACCATCTCGACATCGAGTCGATACAGTGGCTTGAATCGTTTCTCGTGTCAAAAGCCGATGCCGTCGTGCTCGTGAGTCACGACCGCGCGTTTATCGACAACGTGACCAACCGCACTATCGAGATTTCGATGGGTAAGATTTATGACTACTCGGTCAACTACTCAAAGTTTGTCGAGCTGCGCAAGGAGCGCATCGAGCAGCAGATGAGAGCCTATCAGAACCAGCAGAAACAGATACAGGAAACCGAAGATTTTATCGAGAGGTTCCGCTACAAGGCCACCAAAGCGGTTCAGGTACAGAGCCGCATAAAACAGCTCGCCAAAATCGACCGTATCGAGGTCGACGAGGTCGATACATCACGTCTCAATCTCAAATTTCCGCCGGCTCCACGCTCGGGCGACTATCCTGTCATAGCCGATAATGTAGGCAAGGCCTATGGCGACCATCAGGTGTTTGACAACGCCACGTTTACCATCAAACGCGGCGACAAGGTGGCCTTTGTCGGCAAGAACGGCGAGGGTAAGTCGACGCTTGTAAAATGTATTATGGGCGAGATACCGTTCACCGGCAACCTGAAGATAGGTCACAATGTCAAGATAGGTTACTTTGCCCAGAATCAGGCTCAGCTTCTCGACGATGACATCACCGTGTTTGACACAATCGACAGGGTCGCTGTCGGCGATATCCGTACCAAAATACGCGATATCCTCGGTGCATTCATGTTTGGAGGCGAGGCGTCGGATAAGAAAGTCAAAGTATTGTCGGGCGGCGAGAAAACCCGACTGGCAATGATTCGACTGCTGCTGGAACCTGTCAATCTGCTCATTCTCGACGCGCCAACCAACCACCTCGACATGAAGACCAAAGACATACTCAAACAGGCCATCAAAGATTTTGACGGCACGGTCATT
>JAIDNJ010000047.1 GCA_029063895.1 Muribaculaceae bacterium
TTTTAACACTAATACGAGGTCTAACGAGATTCATGAGCGGCTCGTGGGCTCGGATATGTGTATAAGATACATCGATTCTCTCTGAGCTTAACAGCGCCAACGAGAACGGCACCAATGATACATCGCCCACTTTCAAGGCTCTCGAAGAGGGAGCCTCGACTTTGGGCAAGGAGGAAGCAGTGCGCATGGCCCAGCGTCAGGGTAAGTTTATACAGCACCTGAAGGCCGCCCTTATGCGTATCGAGAACAAGACCTATGGTATCGACCGCACCACCGGCAAACTTATACCCAAAGAGAGACTCAGAGCCGTGCCTCACGCCACCCTGAGTGTCGACCAGAAAAATGCCGGAAAACACTGATACCTCGGAAATGAAATCAAAAGGATTACTCGCACTCATCATCATTCCGGCCGTAATCATCATCGACCAGATTGTCAAAATCTATATCAAGACCCACTTCTACCTCGGCGAAAGCGTCGAGGTAGCTCCGTGGTTCAAGATACTCTTTATCGAGAACAACGGCATGGCGTTTGGCATGGAACTTGGAAGCAAGATTTTTCTTACCCTGCTACGCATCGTTGTTGTAGGATTGGTGATTTACTATGTTTGCCGCATCAAAAACAATCCGCGACTCAAGACCGGCTATATGATATCGCTGGCTCTAATCATCGCGGGAGCGGCCGGCAACATCATCGACTCTATGTTTTATGGCTTGATTTTCAATAACCCGATGCCACCGATGGTTGCCGAGATGTTTCCGCCCGATGGCGGCTATGCTCCGTTTCTTCATGGCCGGGTAGTTGACATGCTCTATTTTCCACTGTTCAGTTTCAACTGGCCCGAATGGATACCGTTTGTAGGTGGTGACCTGTTCATCTTTTTCCAACCTGTGTTCAACATAGCCGACGCGGCAATCACCGTGGGAATCCTCATGCTCATTTTCTTCTATTCAAATCAGCTTACCGAGCTTCAACATTCTCCAGAACCGGCAAATCAACCCGACAACGTAGAGAATTAACCGACTGACAATGATGCACGATATGACCAAAATAATGACTACGGTACTGACAACCGTTTTACTGGCGATAACATTGTCGTCGTGCCATCCGACACCCAAAGGTGTACTGTCAGAAAAAAAAATGACGAAGTTACTCATAGACCTTCACAAAGCCGAGGGTCTCACCGAGATTCAGTATAAGCAGTATGCCTCTGACTCGATGAAACTTCAGGTCAAACAAGCTGTCTATAACCGTCACAATATTGACCAGGCCACTTTTGACTCATCGCTGATGTGGTATGGTCATCATCTTGACCGATACAGCGAGATATATGAAAATGTTATAAAAGAGCTTGAAGAGGAAGTCGAAAAAGCAGGTAGCGTGGCGGTTGTAACCACATCGATTATGGGAGACTCGGTCAATGCCTGGAACGGGAGCATGAATTATATCATCAACCGCCGGTCACCATCGAGTCACATCGATTTTAATATCAAGAAAGACCACGCATGGGAAAAAGGTGACAGTTATACACTTCAATTCAAATCGTTTAACCAAGCCACCAGTGGTGAGGCAGCAGTGTTTATAGACTATGATAACAACACGACCGACTATATCACTCAAAAAGTTGAAGAAGACGGGTGGACAAACATTACCGTGATAATGGACACGCTACGTAATCCGGTAAATGTCTATGGCTTCATCAACTTTGACCTGAGCCACGACGATGAGGTGTTCATTGACTCTCTAAGTCTTGTGCGCCGCCGCTTCTCGCCCGCAATCTATCGTCGCCGACACAATCAGTCAAGGTTTAACTTTACCCGTGATGCACGGTAATATGCCGACCCATTCAAAATATAAGGCCGTTTTGTCACGAACTGTCATCAGTCAAGGGATGATAAAACAGCTGCATGTGGTCAAACCGGTAAACAAAGCAAACCAAAATACATATTTTGAAGTTTCACCATTTGACCTTGAAACTGAATCGACCGTCATGGTCGATTATCCTGTCGCTTTACTACGGAGCGAACAAATCGACTGCCTGACAACAATCGGCAATATGGATCAACTGATTGACAGATCCCGCCGACTTTCAGCCGAAGCCACCGACGCCGATTCGGCTGTATTGCTTGTTCCGCAACATATTTCGGTACTTGATTTTCAAATCGACAATTTACCTCTCGACCTATGAGCCGCCGATGTATCATATCATTGTTTTTGTTACTTTGGGTGACCGCACTCAATGTTTTTACTCTGGCAGCTACAAGCATCACCGGCTCTGATCTTGAAGAAGCACTTAACCGACTCGATCAAAGAATCAACAATCGAGCCGACTTTATCAACAGGCGTCACGGTCGTATCGATTCAATAAAAAACCTGCTCACACGTTATCCAGTAGGACACGAAGCGCGGATCACTATCCTTGAACAGATAGGCGACACATATAACGCTTTTGACAATGACTCGACACTTCATTTCTACTCACTCGGTCTTCAGGAATCTTTACAGGCCGGTCTTGACTCGATGACCGATATATTTCACCTGAAACGGGCCACGTTCCTACCTTTGTCAGGGCGAGTGAGCGAAGCAATCTCCGAGCTCTCGATGGTCGATACGGTGAGCATGTCCAATGCCAAACGTATATCTTATCTTGAGAACGTACGACAGGCTTTTTCCTACATCTCGGCCTACTATTTTGGCAAGCCCGATCAGGAGGATTACTGGTCGTCGCGCGCACTCGATGCTCAACGTGAACTTTTGAATTTGCTTGATTCAAAAAGTGACCGATATCTGCTCAACCGTGGCGAGTATCTGTATCAGACACGTCATTTTGAAGACGCCCGTCACACACTTGAGACTCTTATAAACCGCCTTCAGGAACTTAACAACCAGTATGCACGTGCATCTCACATGCTCGCCGATATAGCTATGGCACAAGGAGATCAGACCCAACGTGCCTATTATCTGGCAATCTCGGCAGCTGCCGATATAGCGGCCGCGACACTTGAAGTAGTATCGCTTCAGGAACTTGGAGTCTATCTCTATGAACAAGGCGACCTTGAGCGTTCTTACACCTACCTGTCAACCGCTCTTGAAAATGCGGTAAGATGCAAGGCGACCACACGAATGCTATCTATATCGGCCTCATTACCGATTATAGGACAGGCCCACACCATGCAATCGGAATCGGCCCGACGTGACCTCACCACCGCACTGATAATCACAGCCATACTTTTGCTTGGACTTGCCATTTTGCTTGTTTACCTCAAATCGCAAGTAAACCGCAAACAGATCCTTCAGGAACGGCTTGAAGGAGCCAACCAAATTAAAGAAGTCTACCTTAATCAATTTATGAACCTGTCGACAATATATATGGACAAGCTGATTTCATTCAGTAAAAATGTCGAGCGAAAAATTGTTGCAGGAAAAGTTGACGATTTATATAAGACTATCAAATCGGGGAAATTTATCGAAGAGCAGTCATCCGAGTTCTATACCATGTTTGACAAATCATTTCTGAAAATATATCCCTCGTTTGTCCAGTCGGTCAATGAGCTTTTACAACCCGAGGCGCGTATCACCCTACCCGAGGGCAACACCCTCAACACCGACCTGCGTATTCTTGCATTCATGCGTCTCGGTCTTGACGACGCCTCGCGCATGGCTCAGCTTATGAACTACTCGGTCAACACGATCTATGCCTACCGTAACCGACTGCGTAACAAAGCCATAAATCGAGCTACGTTTGAAGAAGACGTAATGAAAATCAAGTCTATTTAAACAGACTGACATTGCATGGCGTGACCCGGAATGTCATCTATTTTTGAATTATAGACAATATTAAAAGCATCTTCTTTTCTATTTCGGTAAAAATAGCTACCTTTGCAGGGTCAAAGTCAAATCTGAAAACAGAGAAAGAAAATGATAAATCGCACATTAATAAGATTGAAAGTAGTACAGATGCTTTACTCTTACTTCCTGACAAGGAGCGAGTTCAGCCTCTTGCCTGCACCCGAAAAACAGACCCGCGACAGCCGTGCCGCCTATTCGATATATCTTGACATGATACCCCTTATCATGGAACTTACAGGAACACACGCGGTCAACGATTCAAAATCGCCGATGGCCGGAATCCCTGTATCGGTAAAGCTGACGGGCTCAAAAATTGCGAAATCTCTCTCAAACGACAACGACATGAGGTCGCTGGCGATCAAACGAAACCAATCGATCCAAAAATACAGCACCGCCCTGCCCGCGCTTTATCAGCGCATCATCGACTCGGTAGCTTTTGCCGACTATTCAAAACTGAAGGGTCCCGAGCTGGCCGATGATGTAAAATTCTGGTCAACGGTAATCAATACGATATTTGTTAACGACGAAGGTTTGAAAGAAGCCGCCCGACGCAGCGACGAGTTTACCGGTGTCGGTTTTGACAACGCGATCAAGATGGTTGACCGCACTCTCAAGGAGTTTACCGATACCCGATCGACTCTTTTCAACGCCCGCAAGTCGCTCGACAAGTCTCTCTCGACAGCCTATGATCTTTATCATGCAGTGTTCCTGCTGATGATAAATATCACCCGCGAACAGGAACGCCGCATCGATGCAGCCAAAGACAAATATTTGCCGTCGGCCGAAGATCTGAACCCTAACATGCGATTTGTCGATAATAAATTTATCGCCGCTCTCAGAGGAAGTCTCATCATACAGGAAGCAGCCAAAGTAGAAGTCAACAGCTGGGACAATGACGTTTATCTCGTAAGAGATCTGTTGGACTCGATTGTAAGCTCGGAGACTTACCGTCAATATATGGAAGGTCCCGAGCCGACATTTGCCGACGACTGTGAGCTGTGGCGTCAACTGCTCCGCAACATTATTTTGCCGTCAGACGATTTGGCCGAAGCACTTGAAGCAAAATCGGTTTACTGGAATGATGACCTCGACATCATGGGTACATTTGTAGCCAAAACAATCAAACAGTGGGCTACTGCCGGAAACGACATGCCGGGATTCTTGCCCAAATACAAAGATGACGAAGATGAACGTTTTGGCCCGACGCTTTTTGTAGATGCTATCACCAACCGGGAGCAATATCGTGCCTATATCGACATGTTTATCGACAACAAGCAGTGGGACACCGAGCGCCTCGCGTTCATGGACATCGTCATTATGGACGCTATCATCGCCGAGCTCATCAATTTCCCGCTCATTCCCATCGCCGTCACTCTCAACGAGTATATTGAAATTGCCAACCGATACTCTACCCCAAAGAGCGGCCAGTTTATCAACGGAGTGATGTATAACGTCATCAAGAAGCTCAAGGAAGAGGGCAAAATAATCAAATAAAAATACCAAAACCATTAATACCTACTTTTTTTATGAACCAGCTTTTTATTCTCCTCCAGGCTCAGCCCGGAAAATTTGATTTCTCAGGTATAATCATGATTGTGGCTCTTATCGCCATCTTTTATTTCATGATGATTCGTCCTCAGCAGAAAAAACAGAAAGAAATTCGCAAATTCCGCGATTCTCTCAAAGCCGGCGACAATGTGATCTCGGCCGGTGGTATATATGGAAAAATCAAATCAATTAAAGATAACTACGTTGTTCTTGAAATTGCACCCAACGTTACAATCCGCATCGACAAGGGTTCGATCTATGCAGCTCCGACCGATGTTCCCGCCGGTGAGAACAACGACGGCAAGCTCTAAATTGTCTGATCACAGTGGGGACGCAATACTTCGCGTCAAATATAACTGAACATAAACAGGCGGTGTGTCAAAACTTGACACACCGCCAACTCCTTGTCAAACGGTAGTTTGAGATTTAGATTTAACAATATTCACTATAAGCTATAAGGACCAATGAATTTCAATGACTTAAAAAAGACTGTCATCGATTTTTTCAAGTCGGTGAAGGGACGCAACTGCATCACGCTACTTATTTTCGTAGCTATCGCCACCTTCTTCTGGGTTCTTATGGCTCTTAACGATGAATTACAGCGTGACTTTGAACTTCCGGTAAGTTTTGACAACGTACCGTCTGATGTCACGCTTCTCAACAGTCAGCCTGTTGTCCTAAATGTTTCGCTTAAGGACAAAGGGAGCTCCATGATAAGATATGGTTGGGGCAAACCGCCGACAGTGCAGTTTGACTTCAACGATGTCAAAGCCAAAAACGACAAGATTATCATTAATCCGCTCAAAATCAATAATGCCATACGCGGTATATTCGGGCAGGCTACTGTGGTTGCGCTCAAACCCGACTCGGTGATGATTCCGTTTACACGCCGACCCGGTAAAATCGTAAAAGTCAGGGTTGAAACAGGCGATATCACCACATCGGGCCAATATGTAGTATCGGGAAACCTACGGGCCGAAACCGATACGGTAAGATTGTTCTCCTCAACAAAAATACCGGCCAACTTGCGCACGGTCGATACCGAACCCATCAATGCCGAGTATCTTACTGATACAACCAGGATTCAGGCACGCATCATTCCTCCCGAGGGTATGATTGCAATACCGTCTACTGTTACTGTAATGATTCCGGTCGAACCGCTTGTAGCTCGTGAAATAACCGTTCCGGTCGAGGTAGCAAACGCTCCGCGCGGAAAAACCGTCGTTACTTTCCCGTCGAGCGTGAAAGTCAGCTTTCTGTTACCTATGAGTGTTTACAACAACACTGATGAATCGCGATTTGTTGTCTCGGCCAACTATTCAAAACGTTCATCAACTACCTCACGTATGCCGCTGACCATATCAGGCGCTCCGACATCGTACCACAACATTGAGCTTCACACTGACAGTGTTGAGTATCTCATTGAACAACACCAGTAATCTCATTCCGGTCTCAAATGAAAACTGAACCCCGACTGATAGCCATAACCGGCGGAATAGGAGCCGGTAAATCGGTTGTCAGCAACGTTTTGCGTGCGCTCGGCTATAAAGTATATGACTCCGATTCAGAAGCCAAGCGACTTATGGATACATCGGAGAACATAAAAAACGATTTATCGACTTTCATTGATAAAAACGTGGTGGACGATAATGGCACTATCGACAGGAAAAAGCTTGCCGACATAGTATTTAACGATGCCGACAAACTCTTGTTGCTCAATAAAATAGTCCATGCGGCAGTGCGCGACGACATAAGGGAGTTTACCCACCAGAGCCAACAATATCCGGTATTTGTCGAGACTGCCATCCTATATCAAAGCGAGATAGACCGGATGGTTGATGCCGTGTGGGATGTGACAGCACCTGTCGATGTCAGGATATGCCGCGTGATGAAACGTAACTCACTGACAGCCGAACACGTCAAGGCGCGTATCGAATCACAGCAATTTACACCCGAAAATCCTCACCCCAACTTGACCATCATAATCAATGATGACAAAACTGCAGTTTTACCCCAAATAGAGCGGCTGATTGCCGAACTATGATACATAGAAAAGCGTTAAATAATAAAATTCAACTTAAAATTGTAATCATGCTCAACAACAAACTCGAAGAAGCTCTAAACAAGCAAATCAATGCCGAATTTTGGTCGGCCTATCTTTATTTGTCAATGTCGCTCAACTTTGAAAACGCAGGGCTCACCGGCATTGCAAACTGGTTTAAAATTCAGTTTCAGGAAGAGCAAGCTCATGCCCAAATTTTTATGGACTACGTGAACAAACGTGGAGGCCGTGTCGAACTCCAGCCTATCGATGCTGTTCCTACCAAATGGGATACACCATTGAGTGCATTTGAAGATACGCTCAAACACGAAAAAGTAGTTACATCTCTCATCAATAATCTTTTTGCTCTTGCCGAGGAAGTACGTGACTATGCAAGCCGCGACCGCATCATGTGGTTTGTCACCGAGCAGGTTGAGGAGGAAGACAGCGCGAACACACTCATCGAGAAACTCCGTCGTGTTGGTAATGACGGCATGGGACTCTACTTGATTGATCAGGAACTTGCAACGCGCACCTATACCGCTCCCGCTCCTCTCTCAGGCGAATAATTACGGATTATTTCATTTACAAACCGCTTAATGGCGCTATGTCACAACATTGGCATAGCGTCTTTTTATGTAGAAAGGGGGATATAAACAATCTTTAATATCCCATATTTGTGAAAGGACCATCCTCGTCACTGAAAAGAGCATATAAAACCGGATGGCCAAGCAGCTCTTTAATGCTACATTTCTTCCCGTCAACAATAGCCGTGTCGAGCACCAGACGAGTGCCATGACTATAATCGACATAACCGTCATAGTGTACCCCGGTAAGTTGTTGTATCGGTTTACCGTCGGGATAATGCCAGCCATAGATATAGAGTCGGCCGCTCTCGGTGTTCATGCGGTTTGTTATGACTATATCTTTTTTATGACCGGCGATAAGATGTCCGATTGCATCGCCTTTTTCAATACGTTGAGCCTCGATAATCGAATCGTGACGGGCAAACACCGGGACCGTAGTCATTGTAGAGTCGGGGGTCATGGGGTGAGGTTCCATTTTTACCTCGCTAAATCGATGAATGATGTGCGACATTTTGCATGTAGGCAATATAGCGCCATAAAGTTCGGCGATTTTCCATGCCGTTCCGGGCAGTAATGGCACTCTGAAAAAATCATCGTCCGAGCCGATGGCAATAAAATCGGGCAAAGTATAAAATGTCACCTGATGTAGAATCCCGTCGGCATCGGCAAAAGTATCGGTCACGGTAACCGGACGAGTGAGCCACGACGGCATGTTACCCTCGCTAATCTCTTTGAAGGCAACCGAATCACGACTGACCGACCCCATCGCGGCTACATGATTAACAAATTGACTGCCGGTCATAGCGCCGGGCCTCCGCGCCTTAAAAATCGTTTGAGACGACAATCCTACAGGCAATAGCACCGCAAACACAATTACACTCCAAAATATTTTTATCATATCTTACGTCTTTTACTTAATATACGATATATCAGCTGCAAATATACGAAAAATAATTATCCATACTGCTGTTTATAGTATGGGATATACCGGTGCAATTGAAAAAATCCAGTTGTGAAACAAAAAGAATCAGATACAATAAGCCAGATATCCTCCACAGTTGCAGTGGAGAAACGACAGGCTTATCTCCATAGAAAATACACCGAATATAAATAATTAGCCATATATAGTCGAAGCGGTGCGCCCTCGTGATGAAGTCGCACCGCTCAATTTTGTTCAAATTTTCGGCCGCCACAGGCGACATCTTGTATTCGTGCAAAAATTATAAGTCGTAATAGTAATAATTATATTATTTACTAACCTATTTATCGCAAATAATGATTTTCAAGAGTTTATTTACATGCAAGAATCTGTAGTTACCATTCTTAATATCAATAAAAAATCATGAGGGTGTAGTTGATTGATAATTAGGAGTATATAAAAAGAACTTTATCATCTGTAAAGTGTTATAATTTCAAATCACAAATAAAATTTTATATGGAAGCAATACATTGGCCTAAAGAATTTACTCCAGGGTTT
>JAIDNJ010000048.1 GCA_029063895.1 Muribaculaceae bacterium
TCCCCATACACCCTGACCTGAAATATTTATAGGTTTGCGATAAAATATGTCTTTATTGTCATAGTCGGGAAATGTCTGCCAATAGATTCTGTTATGGGTGTGGGCATATAAGGCTGAGATGTTCACTTTATTGCTGAACAATGACAGGGCTGCCATGATAATGTCGGCTGACGGAGCTTTTAGCCTGGGATTCCCCACTGTGTAATTGTACGAATCGTTCCAGTTTATTGCTGATGATATAGCGGTATATGGTATATCGTTGAGTGTATGCTTGTAGTTCAGCATTACACCATGATTCATTCTTGAACCGAAAGGCATCATGATTTGAAGAGTAGGATTTATCGCCCATTGGGTATTGTTGTTTTGTGTTCCGTTTGTCTTGTCGGTGTAGCCTATTTTATTCAGTTGCCAGTTAAGGCCGGCACTGTATCTGATTTTTCGGGTCATTCCTTGTACCTGTGCATATATTGTCGGTGTGAATCCGGTTGTTGATGTTGGAATAGAACTGACATTAATGCGGTCGTTCTCAATGGTTGACGATGGGGTAAATGTAGATGAAATCCATTGAGAAGTTGCTCCAAGCTTCCATGTTAATTTCCGACTTACTTGATAGCCGAACTCGGCTTTTAGTTTCCAAAGATTCAGGTTGTTTTTCTCGTTTGTGTTGCCGGCAACGTTACCGTCCCATGTATAGTTGGCATCTTTATGATTGTTACGGTTAAAATAGTCGGCTGTAAATTCCAAAATATTGCCTTTTTTCTTTAAAGGCAGGCTTATTTTGATTGTTCCTTCTTGCAGTATAGTGTTGATGTGTTTGTCAATTGATGAAACTAAATTGTCATTGACCGCTACCGACAATTGATGGGGACGATTTGTCGATAGAAAGTAGCTTCCGCCGAGTTGTGCACCACAGTTAAGCTTTTGAGTGATGCTTAAGCGATTGCGAAATCCAAAACTTTGTGATTTTGTAGTTTCAGTTACAAATGTAAGTAAATCGGGATACGATATCCATTGTTCGGTATTTTCTTTAAATTTTGATACTCCTAAATACATGTTGTCATAGATCCCAAGGCCTTTATAACGGTAGTTTATCATGCCGCCAAGCCCTTCATTCCCCATGCCGCAAGCTCTTTGCCACTCGGCATTGGCTGTCACGCTTCCATAATAACCTCCATGAGGCGGACGGCGCAAGGTTATCATGATTGTGCCGCCAATCTTTGCCGCGTTCTGGTCAACTCCAGCGAGATATTTGACTTGTACTTTATCAATCATTTCTCCTGGTATGTTTTTCAGTTCCGAAATATCGGCAAGTTTGACACCATCTACAAAAATTTCACTTACTGTCAGTCCGTATATTTTAAACTTGCCATTTTCACATGAAATATTGGGGAGAAACGGGAGCACATCCATTGCCGGTTTACCTTTGGTTAAATTGGACCCTCTAAGGTTGGTTGTGTATCCTTCGGCATTGTTGGTGGTTCGTGATGCAACCACGGTTACTTCGTTAAGTTGATACTC
Organism: Muribaculaceae bacterium; assembly: GCA_029063895.1. GTDB lineage: Bacteria > Bacteroidota > Bacteroidia > Bacteroidales > Muribaculaceae > CAJUPY01. The sequence continues at coordinate 1,519 of JAIDNJ010000048.1, forward strand.
TTTTTGAGCATTGGAAATCAGCATGCAAAATGCCGAGATAAGTAGAGTAAAAGATCTTTTCATAATCGTTGATTTTTAAATTTTTGATACCGCAAAGTTAGGATGAAAACATGTTTCAAGCCTACTTAAACGGTAAATAAATTGTCTTAATCAACGATGTGCAAATTGTTGATAATCAGTTGTAATTGTGTTTTAAAAGTCTTAATTTGCCCAATTCTTGTCTTAAGCCTTTTGAAGGTTTGTTAAAGACGATGTCAAAGCCTCCATAAAGTCTTCTTTGGGCTGTACTCCGAGCTTCTTTCTTATGGCTGTTTTGCTGACATAGATTGAGTTGGATGATTGCTGTATGAGCACTCCAATTTCTTTTGTTGAGAAGCCGGCGCGGATAAGGCAAATAATCTGCACTTCTCGTTGGGAGAAGAGTTGTGGGTATCGTTTTAAAAGATTATCATGAAAATTTTCATAGAGCTCATCAATGACCGGATACAAGTCATCCCATTTTACAAGAGTGTCCAGCGGAGTATCCGAGTTACCGATATTACTGATTTTACGGAGCGCTTCTTGATTTTGTGCAGTCGGAGACTCGGCAAATGTCCTGATAATTCCAAGTTGCTGCAAAAGTAATTTTTTGAGTAATCTTTGTTTTTGGTCAGTGGCAGGATTATTGGCCGATTTTAAAAGTCCCTCCAGGGTATCGATACGCTCTTCTGCTTCGATGAGACGTGTGCGCCGGCGATGTGACATATACCAGAGAAACATAATAATTATGAAACTTGATAAGGTGATGATTATGATTGTAAGCCACATCCGTTGTTGCTTGATGGTTAATTCATAATTATCTTTGCTTAAATCATAGGCTTCTTCAAAGGCCAGGTTTCGTTCCTTTTTCTTTGTCTCAAGGTTATTGCTCACATTTCTCAATAACAGTGCTGTATTGGCAATTTTGTAGACAGATAGTACTCCTGTCTTTTGATAGTCCGATGCTATTTTTAGCAATTCAAGATAATAGGCGGCTACCGGGTCGCTTGAAATAAAGTCAGTTCCGTGTTTTTCTATTATTTTAAGATATCGTTCGGCCTCTTTTGTATTGCCGGCATTCAACTGTAAATTAACCATAGGAAGATAAAATTCAACCAGTTTTGAATCAGGAGCCCCTTCCATCCTGTCAATTGCGTCTTTCATTATTTCACACGCCTGTTTGGCGGTTTCGCTTTGCTCGCTGAGAGCATTGGCATAGTGAATGCGCATGTAAATCCAAGCATCCGAACCAACCGGTGGTGCGCTTGGTGACTTAAAAAGTGAATCAAGGAGAGAGATAGCTTCTTTGCTCCGGCCTAATGATAATAGCGGTACTATCTTTTTGGTTTCATGTATCAATCTCTCGTTGTCGCTGTCGGCAAGTTTTATAAGATGTTCGGTGATCTCTAATGATTTTATGTAATTTTTATCTTTAATTGAAAAATGAAATAGTTCAAGATTGAGTGTCTTTTTGATATCGTCAGGCATTTCTGTTGACATTTGTTCAATAAGATTGTTGGCCTCATTAATATTTTCCAACGATCGCAAATGTTTTGCTTGTACAATGACAGCGTCGACATATGATATTGTGTCGCAGGCACTCTTGAAATAGTTTATCGACTGATTTAATAATGTATCGGTAATCAGCGAACGTCCCATATACATATTTGCCCGGGCACGAGTGAGTGCAAAGTCGGCCTTGTCCTTTTCGTCAAGAGAATTATAATCGATATCTTTGAGAAGCATATATGCGCTGTCGGGACGCTCGTCAAGAACTTGGATTGCTGCTGACAGGCGGTCGCTATCATTCTTGCCACACGCATGAAGGAGTACAGTTATCACCGCTACAGTCGCTATGTATATGATATATTTCATTTTGATTAATTACTTATAAAGTGCAAAGATACTAAAATCAGATGAAAAAAGATGATGTGGAACTATTTATTTTCCACACCATCAGTAATGAATGTATAAAGTGTATGAACCTATTGGCTGAATTAAATTTTAAATATTAATAAATACGTGTTGTGTGTCGATGTCAGAATTCATAGCCGCACTCCTGTATCATCTCCTTGTCCTGGCGTATTTGCGCGCCTGAAGTGGTGAGCAGGTCTCCCATGATGGCGCCGTTGACGCCGATGCGCATGGCCTCGCGCTGGGCATAGGGCGATATGCGGTCGCGTCCCCCTGCAAACCTTATTATCACCCGCGGATGCACGAGTCGGAATATCGCTACCGTGTCGAGAATCTCGTTATCGGCCAGTGGCGGCTGATTTTCGAGCGGTGTGCCGGGTATGGGATGCAGTATATTTAGAGGGACGCTGACCGGATCGACCTCGCGTAGATCAAGAGCAAACTCCACACGCTGATGCATGGTCTCGCCCATGCCTATGATGCCTCCGCAGCATATCTCCATTCCGGCCTTTCGGGCGCGGGCTATGGTGGTGTGCTTGTCTTCCTGTGTGTGAGTTGAGCAGAGGGTTGGAAAGAAGCTGCGTGAGGTCTCAAGGTTGCAGTGATAGCGTTTCACCCCGGCCTCGTGCAGTCGGCTCATCGCATCGTCGTCGAGCAGCCCCATTGATGCACATAGGTATAAGCCTCCCTTGCGGTTGAGCTCGGAATAATATTCACAGATCGTATCGAGCGCGCGACCGGTTACGGTGCGTCCGCTGGTTACGAGTGAAAACCGACCTATGCCGGCGTTGCTGTTGCGGTCGGCCATATCCATGCAAACGTCATGGTCGACGAGCGGATAGATATTTACCGATGTGGGATAAGCGGCTGATTGCGCGCACCATTTACAATTCTCAGGACATCTGCCCGAGCGGGCGTTGATGATAGAGCAGGAGTCAAATTTGCGTGGACCGAATTTTGCTGTGATTTCAGCCGCGGCCTCATACAGCTGGCGGCGTACCGGCTCGTCATCAAGCCGGTCGACCAGACTGTAGGCTTCGCCGGCAGTAATCGAGCCACCGGCGAGAATCCTCTCCTTGATAGAATATATGTCCATGTAAGTATCTGAGCGGAAATCAGATCTTGTCGAGTGCTTGTGTGAGGTCATCGATAAGGTCATCGACATGTTCCGTACCTATTGACAGGCGTACAGTACCGGGATAAATACCCTGTTCAATCTGTTGCTCAGGTGTGAGCTGGCTGTGGGTTGTGGTTGCGGGGTGAATGACGAGCGACTTGACATCGGCAACGTTGGCAAGCAGTGAGAAAATATTCAATGAGTCGATAAACCGTTGGGTTTCCTTAATATCACCGTCTATTTCGATTGTGAAAATCGAACCGGCTCCATTGGGGAAATATGTGTTGTAGAGTTTGTGGTCGGGATGCTCGGGAAGTGAAGGATGGTTGACTTTCTTGACTTTTGGATGTTTTGACAGGAAATCAACTATTTTAAGTGTGTTTTCAACATGGCGTTCCACTCTGAGCGAGAGTGTTTCAAGTCCTTGCAGTAGAATGAAGGCATTAAACGGGCTGATACATGCACCGGTATCGCGGAGAATGACCGCACGGATGCGGGTGACATATGCGGCGTTGGGCGCGGCCTCTGTGAAGATTGCACCATGATAGTTGGGGTCAGGTTCGGTGAGTGTGGGGAACTTGCCCGAGGCTTTCCAGTCAAATTTACCTGAATCAACAATTACACCACCGAGCGATGAACCGTGACCTCCGATAAATTTTGTTGCCGAGTGTACAACGATGTCGGCTCCATGTTCGATGGGACGGATAAGATACGGTGTGCCAAATGTATTGTCGATGATAAGCGGTATTTTATGTTCGTGGGCTATCTCGGCAACGGCATCAATGTTTGTAACACTGCAGTTGGGATTGCCGAGCGTCTCGATAAATATAGCTTTTGTCTCAGGGCGTATTGCTTTTCTGAAATTCTCTACATTGTCGGGATCTACAAATGTTGTTGTGATACCATAGCAGGGGAGTGTGTTATCAAGAAGATTATATGATCCGCCATAAATATTATTGGCTGCTACGATATGATCACCCTGCTTTGCAATGTTGAGAAATGCATAGGTAACTGCTGCGGCTCCCGATGCAACGGCAAGTGCGGCTGTTCCACCTTCAAGTGCGGCAATTCGTTGTTCGAGTACATCCTCTGTCGGGTTGGTCAGTCGACCGTAGATATTGCCTGGCGATTTCAAAGCAAAGCGGTCGGCAGCCTCCTGAGAGTCGGCAAAAACATAAGAGGTTGTTTGGTAGATAGGAACTGCGCGGGCACCGGTGGTGGGGTCTGGTTGTTCTTGGCCTGCATGAAGCTGGATTGTCTCGAAGTGTAGTTTCTTTGTCATAACAGTAATTTTTTAAGTTTGTTTTCTGCAAAATTACGTTGTGCTGAAAATTTGCGCAATAAAAACGTGATAATATAGATTATTTTACTATTTTTGCAGATAAATATTGTATAATTTTCTGTTTTTGTGGGCCGAAAGCAGATATAACCGAAAAAATGCCCTTTGACTATGGATCGACTTGATAATACCGATTTGAAAATTTTGAAACTGTTGCAGGAGAACGGACGTCTCACAAATAAAGAACTCGCTTCAAGGGTTCATTTGTCGGTTACTCCGGTTTATGAGCGTCTGCGTCGGCTCGAAAACGAGGGATATATAAAAAAATATGTGGCACTCCTCGATGCCGATAAGCTCAACCGCGGCTTTGTTGTGTTCTGTAACGTAAAGCTTGCCCGACTCAATCGTGATCTTGCCAATGAATTTACCCACCGCATAATGGATATCCCCGAGGTCACCGAGTGCTATAACATATCAGGGTCCTATGACTATATGCTCAAGATTCATGCTCCCGACATGAGATATTATCAGGAATTTACTCTCAACGTGCTTGGATCGATGACAAATCTTGACTCGATAGAAAGTGTATTTGTGATGTCCCTCATCAAGCAAACGTTCGCAATTCCGGTCGATATTGAGTGAATCAGGCCTCTTGACATCATTTTAACACCGTATATGAATAATTTTTTGACGATTTATTTGGTGTGTATCAAAAAATAGGCGTACATTTGCACCCGTAAACTAATGACTTTTCTAAAAAACTAAACTAAAAACAACTATGGCTTACGTTATTACTGACAAATGTGTTGCTTGCGGCACTTGCCTTCCCGAATGTCCCGTTGAGGCTATCTCTGAAGGTGATATCTATGTTATCAACCCCGATGTTTGCATCGACTGCGGTACTTGCGCTTCTGTATGCCCCAGCGAAGCTATCATCCCCGGTGAATAATTGACGCTTCACATTTAAGTTACCGTAAGGGTCAACCTTACATCGAAAACTTACCAGACCGATTCCATAAAATGGAGCCGGTCTGTTTTTTTGTAAAACATGGCATGGGTGATTGGTGTTATATAAATATAACTGAAAAATAATTACCTCATGAATATTGAAAATTTATTTGACCTTACAGGGAAAGTCGCCGTTGTTACCGGTGGTGGTGACGGCATTGGCAAAGAATCATGCCGTATCCTTGCTGCGGCCGGCGCGTCGGTCGTTGTCAGTGACCTTAATATCGAGAAGGCTCGGGCTGTAGCTTCACAAATCGTTGATGAAGGTGGTAAAGCTACACCGGTTGCCTGTGATGTATTGAAAGAAGATGACCTGACAAATCTCATTGAGTTTACCGTAAAGACCTATGGAACGGTTAATATCCTTGTCAACAATGCCGGTATGGGTGGGGGCGGTCGTGAAAATCCGTTTGATATCGACCTTAAATATGTAGAACGTATTTATACTATCAATCTTTTTGCCCCTTGGCAGCTGTGTAAACTTGCAGCTCCATATATGCAGAAGTCGGGGTATGGCAGCATTGTGAACATCACGTCGATGAGCAGTATTAACAATAGTCCCTCGATGGCGATTTATGGCTCGTCAAAAGCCGCTCTCAATCACATGTCGTCAAACCTTGCTTTTGACTACGGTCCAATGGGAATCCGCATCAACTGTATTGGTCCGGGTGCTACCAAAACTCATGCACTTTCAACCGTCCTGACTCCCGAAATTGAATCGCGCATGCTTGCTCATACTCCCATAAAACGCCTGGGGGAAGTATCAGACATTGCCGGTGCCGTCCTCTATTTTGCCTCGCCTGTATCTTCTTGGGTAAGCGGCCAGGTGCTGATGGTCAATGGTGGCGGAGTGCAGACACTCGATTAAGATTACTCCATAACAATTAAAGCAGGCACCCTGACTTGGGCGCCTGCTTACTAATATATTGTATATAAATATTATTTGTTACTCTGCGATTATCCATTCAGGCTCTTTGCGTTTTGAAAATGCAGCTTTAAATATCGCACCGATGATAATGTATTTAAATCCTGAATAGCCGCGTGCTCTATGAGGGCAAACATAGATACAGCGACCGCATGTCATACATTTTGTCACATCTGTATCGTCCATATTTACGCTGTTGATAGCTCCGACCGGACATTTTTCGGCACACGTTTCACATTCACGACACTTTTTTAAATTACAGTGCGGGATAAACGGAACGCCTCCATATTTTTTATATGGACGATTTCCCTTAGGTGTAATCGAGGCATAGGGGAGTCCGCGATTTATTCTGTCTCGACATTCGTCACCAAATTGAGCGAGCTTTTCCTGATCCGATTTGTCGGGACGTCCGGTTCCTACTTTGGGGAATATTGAATGTTGACCTATGAATGCACCTGTTGCGGCGATATTAAATCCGGCATTGACGAGCAGGTCATAAAGTTCGAGTAATGCGTCATCATAATCACGATTGCCATATATTACCATTGCAATGGCTGGAGCCCCGTTACCTTTGAGATTTCTAAGTTGCTCGACTGCATATTCAGGTATACGCCCGCCATATACCGGCATACCTATTATTACTATATCATCAGGCGTGAAGTCGGTATAATTAATCATAATATTGTCGGCAAGATTATAACTGCGTTTTACAGGTAGGTCAAAAGCCTTTGTTACAGCCTCGACACAACGACGGGTTGTTGAAGTTGCGCTGAAATATATACAAGTCAGGTGATTCATTGTTTATAACATTTATTTGGAACAAAGATAGTGAATTTTTTCAATTTAAATGTTTTTTGCTTGAAGTGCGCATTAAGTTTGCGCACACCCGTTCTAACTTTGCGCCATAAATTAATTAAAACAATAATACAATGAAGACAATAGAAGGATATGACGTAAAGATTTTCACCGACAATGTCGAGGAAAAAGCATTGGAGCAAATTAAAGAACTGCTGTCAATAGATGTGTTCGCCGACAAAAAGATACGAATTATGCCCGACGTTCATGCCGGCGCCGGATGTGTCATAGGATTCACCGGTGATTTGGGCGATAAAGTCATCCCAAACATTGTTGGTGTCGATATAGGCTGTGGCATGAGAGTGATCAATCTTGGCCAAATAGACAAGATTGATTATCATTTATTTAACGAGCATATTGAAGCTAACATTCCCTCGGGAATGTGGGTGAGAGAAGCAAAACGTGGATACAAACAGCTCTCAGGAGACGCCATGGATATTTATCGCGAAGCAAAAGAGCTTGTCAATCAACTCTATTGTTATCGCGAGCTCAAAAATATGGATCGCATCTATAAAGCCATCGGTTCGCTTGGTGGCGGCAATCACTTCATCGAGCTTGACCGTGACGACAGTGGGATTGTATATCTGGTCATTCACACCGGTTCTCGAAATCTCGGCAAACAGGTCGCCGAAATTTATCAGGAGAAAGCGATAAAACATTTGACCGATGGTGCCGACCAACTTGAATCGACAATAAAACAAACTATTGAAGAATATAAGGCGGCAGGACGTCGTTCCGAGTTGCAGCATGTCATCAAAAAGATGCGCCGCGAGTTTTGCCAGTCTGAACCAGCATTGCCGCGTGACCTTTGTTATATCGATGGGGAATTACGAGATCAATATCTCCACGATATGCGTC
>JAIDNJ010000049.1 GCA_029063895.1 Muribaculaceae bacterium
CCCTTGGATGCGTCCCGATGAGATTGCCGTTTATGAAGCGATGGGCGACAGTGCCATGCACAACATCCGCACCGTCAGCGTGTCGTGGAGCGCCTACTCAACCATTATCCAATGTCGCGACTGGCTCCCCGACGGTGTAGGCGGCGTGGCATGGATTTGCCTTGACAACCCCGGACAGTCACCCCGATTCCCGATATTTGCCGGCTCAACCGACGTTCCCGAGATGCTTAAAGTGTGTGGACAATTGCGCGAGCGTGACGATGCCGCTCTGTGGCATTTCCGCAAACCCAACCGACTCGCCACCGTAAGATGGGGCGAAAGTCGCAAGTATACCGAACCGGCCCGCGACTACTTCCTCACCAAAGGTCAACGCGAAATGCCAATGATCGAGACTCTCTACAAACAGTATCTCGCCGAGGGCAAAGAAGCCGAAGCGGCCCAACTGCTCACCGATTACCAGAAAGACTTCTTTGGCGCTACCGTTATCCGATGGGACGAACTGGGTTCACGCCTGTGGAAACAACACTGGAAAGGTTTTTAAAAAAGATTCATGAAAAAATTCTTTAATCTGCTTTTTTTTAACTAACTTTGCGTTGTGGAATGGACTCATTTTATCCATTTCATACTAAGCAACTGATTATTAACTATTTATCAATATCATTTTAAACCAATTGTTATGAATATTTCTCATATCGAACACATTGGAATCGCCGTCCCCTCGCTTGACGAAGCAATTCCTTTCTACGAAAACATCCTTGGCCTTAAATGTTTTGCCATTGAAGAAGTGGCTGACCAAAAAGTGCGCACTGCTTTCTTTAAAGTTGGCCAGACCAAAATCGAGCTCCTTGAAGGAACTGCCGAAGACAGCGCCATCTCTAAATTCATCGCTAACAACGGTGGTCGCGGCGGCATCCAGCACGTTGCTTTCGCTATCGAAGACGGTGTAGCAAACGCCCTCGCCGAAGCTGAAGAAAAAGGATGCAAACTCATCGACAAAGCTCCCCGTCGTGGTGCTGAAGGCCTCAACATCGCTTTCCTCCACCCCAAATCGACTGTAGGTACTCTCGTAGAACTCTGCGAAGACCCTAACAAAAAATAATTTTGGCCGATTTGACCATTCATCCAATCCAAATCAGATAAACCAATAACACATACTTATAATATGAGCAACCAACTCGAAAAAGTAAAAGAGCTTATCGAACTGCGCGCCCAGGCCCGTCTTGGCGGCGGTCAAAAAGCTATCGACAAGCAGCACGAACGCGGTAAATATACTGCCCGCGAACGCATCGCTCAATTGCTCGACGAAGGTTCATTTGAAGAACTTGACATGTTTGTACGTCACCGTTGCTACAACTTCGGTATCGACAAAAAATCATATCTCGGCGACGGTGTTGTAACCGGTTACGGTACAATCGAAGGTCGTCTCGTCTATGTTTTTGCCCAGGATTTCACCGTCTTTGGTGGCGCTCTCTCTGAGATGCTCGCTCTCAAAATCTGCAAAATCATGGATATGGCAATGAAGATGGGTGCTCCCGTAATCGGTCTTAACGACTCGGGTGGCGCACGTATTCAGGAAGGTATCAACGCCCTCGCCGGCTATGCTGAAATTTTCCAGCGCAATATCATGGCATCGGGTGTTATTCCTCAGATTTCCGCCATCCTCGGTCCCTGTGCCGGTGGCGCCGTTTATTCGCCCGCCCTCACCGACTTCACCATCATGGCCAAAGGCATCAGCTACATGTTCCTTACCGGCCCGAAAGTTGTCAAGACCGTTACCGGTGAAGACGTTTCGCAGGAAGAACTCGGTGGTGCGACCGTTCACTCTCAGAAGAGCGGTGTAGCTCACTTTGCAGCTGAAGACGGTGAAGATGCTCTCCGCATCATCCGCAAGCTCATGAGCTACATTCCTCAAAACAACCTCGAGGAAGCTCCCCTCGTTGAATGTACGGACCCCATCGACCGTCTCGAAGATTCACTCAACGAAATCATTCCCGACTCGGCCAACCGTCCCTATGACATGTATGAGGTTATCGGCGCTATTGTCGACAACGGTGAATTCCTTGAAATACAGCGCGACTACGCCAAGAATATCATCATCGGGTTTGCCCGTTTCAACGGTCAGAGCGTAGGTATCGTGGCCAACCAGCCCAAATTCCTCGCCGGTGTTCTTGACTCAAACGCATCTCGTAAAGGTGCCCGCTTCGTTCGCTTCTGTGACGCCTTCAACATTCCCATCGTCACTCTCGTTGACGTTCCCGGATTCCTCCCCGGTACAGGTCAGGAATACAACGGTGTTATCCTCCACGGTGCAAAACTCCTCTACGCATTTGGCGAGGCTACAGTGCCCAAAGTTACCGTTACACTCCGCAAGAGCTACGGTGGCAGCCACATCGTTATGAGCTGCAAACAGCTTCGCGGCGACATGAACTACGCATGGCCCACTGCCGAAATCGCCGTTATGGGCGGTGCCGGTGCCGTTGAGGTTCTCTATGCCAAAGAAGCCAAAGAATCAGACGATCCCAAGAAAGTGCTCGCTGAAAAAGAAGCAGAATACAACAAACTCTTCTGCAACCCCTACAACGCAGCACGCTACGGATATATCGATGATGTCATCGAGCCCCGCAACACTCGTTTCCGCATCATTCGTGCTCTTCAGCAGCTGGCTACCAAAAAGGTTACCAATCCCGCTAAGAAACACGGTAACATTCCGTTGTAAGAAAGAAAAAGCCCGGGCAGCCTGACCCCTCGCCGGGGTTGGGCTATACCGCGGACTTAACTTCCAAACACTCAAAAGGAAACAAATGAAAAAGAATATATTTATTACCCTTATGGCTCTTCTGGGCTGCGCTGTTGCCGTTTCGGCTCAGGGTCGCGCCGGACTGAAGCTCAACGAGGTGATGGTTGTCAACGAGTCAAACGCCATCGATGACTTTGGCGAACGTCACGGCTGGATTGAACTTTTCAATTCCAACCACGCTCCCATGGAAATCTCAAGCGTCTATATCACCGACGACCCCTCAAACCCCAAGAAATATCCCGTGCCTCTGGGCGACGTGAACACACGCATCCCCAAACGCCAGCATGTGATTTTCTGGGCCGACGGACGTCCCTCGCGTGGTACTTTCCACCTCAACTTCATCCTCAAACCCAATCAGGACAACTGGATCGGTATATATGATGCCAACGGTATCACCCTGATTGACTCTATCACCGTTCCCGCTTCGCTTCAGCCCGGCATGTCGTATGCCCGCTCAGAAGACGGTATCGGCAACTGGGTGGTTCGCGATGATAACGGTGAAAACTACATTACTCCGTCGAGCAACAACGTCATCCGTGACGAAAACGACAAAATCGCCCAGTTCAAAGAGAAAGATGAAAACGGTTTTGCCATGACAATCATGGCTATGTGTATCGTGTTCAGCGCCCTTCTCATCCTTTGCCTCTGCTTCCTCGCAATCAGCAAAATCAATGAGAGTCTCGCCCGTAAAAACAAAATGGAAGCTCAGGGTATCTCGGCCGCCACAGTTCCTGCCGACGAACATCCCGAAGCCGATTCAGGTT
>JAIDNJ010000005.1 GCA_029063895.1 Muribaculaceae bacterium
GTGATTTGTGACACAATCATCACCGACAACGCCTTTACTCTCACCGGCGTGGCCGAGAAACCGGTTATGGCAAAACTTTCATTCAAGAAAATGAATCGCCGCCGTTATCCTGTCTCGGTCGATTTCGTGCTTGAAAACGGCGAATACACAGTCAATAGCGACGTGCCGTATGATTCTATCGGCAAATCTTATCAGCCCGAGGAGATTGTAAATATCAAGGGTGGCAAGCTGCAAAATCAGTATCTTGAGTATTTCAACGCGCTCAAGGATGTAGAGCTTGCATCGCGCAAGGCCGGCTATCTGCATGCTCAGAAATGGTTTGATACCAATGATAACCCCGACTCGATGGCCGTTTATGATGCACTCGAGGCCGAGGCCAAAGCCAAATATATGGCTGCCGACATGGAATTTATCAAGGCTCATCCCGATTATTATATCTCGGCTTTCAAGGTTTGGCAGAAATTGGCCGAAATCTATACCCGTACTCCCGAGGAGATTGACGAGATGGTAGCTGTGGTTCAATCGTGCCCCGACACCGCTGTAGTCAACAGCATCAACCGCCGCCGCGACTTCACGGTCAATCATGCGCTTGGTATTCAGTTCAAGGACTTTGCAATGACAACCGTTGACGGCGATACAGTCTCATTCGCTCCTATTGCCTCAAACGGCAAGCCTACTTTTGTAGACTTCTGGGCATCGTGGTGTGGCCCCTGTCGCGCGGCAATCCCTCATGTCAAGGAGACCGCTAAGAAATATGGCGACCGGTTGGACATCATCAGCGTGTCGTGTGACCAGGACGGCGAGGCATGGCGCGGAGCGATGAAGGAGGAGAAGATGTCGTGGCCGCAGTATCACCTCGTTGGGGATAAACAGGTGACGGAAGCTGTTGAGGCTTATATGCTGTCGTCGATTCCGCGTCTACTCATCTTTGACAAGGACGGTGTGCTTGTGTGCTCGACCAATCTCCCCAAAGAGGCTGACAAGGCTCTACAACAGATTTTTGGAGAATAAAATATTATTGGGCTGTATCGGAATTTCGCCACAATGGCAGGACGCGAAATATCGCGTCCCTACACAGGCCGGATTGCCTTCACTACTTGCCAAAGGTACGACCCTGCAACAAGAAAGATTTTGGCCACGAGGGCAGGACGCGAAATATCGCGTCCCTACCCGAGGCGGCGGAAACAAAGGTAGGGACGTGATACATCGCGTTCTATCAACCAGGGTTGCAATTTTGAACCTCCCACAACGTGCCAAAGGCACGTCCCTACAACACGATAATAAAACAAAACAATAATTATGAAAACAATAATTTTATCGGCAGCTTCGGCACTTCTGTTGCTCGGTAGCTGCGCCCAAAAACAGGAATATACTGATTTTACAATAAATGGTACAATACCGGGACTCAAAGCCGGTGACAAGGTGCAATTTCGCTCCAACGACCGCGAGTTTGGTATGAGAGCCGATACCGTGGCCGGTGAGGGCGTTTTTGTGCTCAAAGGCGTAGCCGAGCAGCCTGTACTGGGTGAAATCATTATAGAAAAAGCCGATAAAGACGGTGGTACTAATTATGCGTTCCCGTTGATGGTCGAGAACGGCGTTATCACCGTTGAGGCCGCTCATCTTGACAGCCTCCCCCCGTCGTGGTACACAGGCGGCGAGGGCAAGATGAAAGAGCGCAACGTCACTGTCAAGGGTGGTCGCGCTCAAAGCGAATTTGCCGAGTATCAGGAGTTTTTGTTCCCATACGACCTCGCGGTCAAGGAGGGTCATAAAAATCTTTACTGGGGTGAGGATAAATCGCCCGAGGCCAAGGCTGCCGCTCAGGAAGCCTATACAAACGCCGAGCGTGAGTTGGCCGAGAAAACTGAGGAATTTATTAACGTTCATCCCGAGTATTCGGTATCAACAATATTGATAGGCCAGAAGGCATCGGAGCCGTTTAAATATAGCGATGATGAGTTGACCGCGATGGCCAATCAGATAGCAGGGTGTCCCGACACGGCACGAGTGGCTGTAATCAATGGCTCGATTGAGAATGCACGCAAGTTTACCCGCGGCACCCGTTATACCGACTTTGAGCTGACAACGTCCGACGGTAAAAAAGAGCAGTTTTCGAGCCATTTCGGTAACGGCAAGGTGAAATTTGTCGACTTTTGGGCATCGTGGTGCGGTCCCTGCCGCATGGCTATCCCCCATGTTAAAGAGCTTTATGCTCAGTATCCCGAAGGACTTGAAATCATCTCGGTTTCGGTAGATCAGGACGATGATGCATGGAAAAAGGCGATGAAGCAGGAAAACATGCCGTGGCAGCAGTTTATAGCCAAAGACGGGGCGGTGGATGTGCTTCGTGAGTCATACCGTCTTTCAGGGATACCTTATCTCCTGATTTTTGATGATAACGGTTCGATTTTGTACGCAGGTCATAGTTCTCAAGAGGTTTCGGACCTGCTGGCAACGCTGATAAAATAAAATTCGGATAATTATTTATATTTATTGTGGGCTATGTCAGGAATGACATACAGGTGTTTTTTCATGGTTTTGTAGCGGATATTGCAGAACTGTCATATTGATATAGATTTAGGTGAGACATGATTAATCGTGTCGGTATAATCGATTGGTTTATTACAGCTTTTAATACGTTACACACTGCAACTGATGTAATTTGATGTCAGTTCTGCAATATCCCTGCAATCCAACAAAAACAGCCCCGATTGATAATTTTCTAATAATAAAACTGCGATAAAATGACTGAGAAAAGAATTGTGAGGCTAATAGGTTTAATAGCCATGATCGTCTCGGGTCATAGCCTTTGTGATGCAGCCGACAACGGTGAAACAAAAGTTGTTCCGGTTGTTTCGTATACTCCTGAAAAGTTTGTGGACAAGTGTCGCGCGGAATTTGAAAGAGGCAACGAGGTGTTTTATGTAGTCAGTGACGGCGAAAGCTATAAATATTATTGGAAGAATGATTACCGAACCCCGGAACAGAGCAAGCCGCAAGAAGTGAGGTCGTGTTTCACGTCTTCACAACTTGAATTTGTAAATGGAGAGGACAGTGTTTTTGTGTTCAAACCATTGCCGGCCGACCGAATTATCCCGGGCAGGATTAAAAATTTAGGCTGTATAAGGAATGGCGAGATTTTAATATTAAATGAAAATGAATTGAAGAGTCTCGGTAGTTTCCTAAATGCAACTTTTGGATGTATTGAAAATTATATTCAGCAGTATCAAAGTCAATTACAGAATATATTCTATGAGCCTCAAAGCGGTATTTTCAGTTTTTATAGCCGCGAAGCTGCCAACGATTTTATGAAACATAGTTTTTTGTTTAATCTGATGGCAGGTGAGACCAAGGATGTCAAAGAAATGTTGTTGAATCTTGTCGGTCAACGATTGAGAATGACGATAGAGCAGAAATCTATATTGAATGGAATTGGGGACAACGCTATTGCCGGGCATGACGATGTTTTAAACAGTTTTCTATCGGGAAAGAGCTTTGATTTATCGGATTGGGGAGGATTGTCTTCGGTTTTCTCAGCGGATGATGTATCGATAATAGAGAATATCATGCGGGAAGAAAATGCGCGGGTGCGTAATTCCTACAATTTTTTGAGACAATCCCTGTCAAATGTGGATGATAACGGACGTTACAGAACGGATAGGGATGAGTTTAAAGTGATAGCAAATGAAGTATTTAAATAAAGCATTGGATTATGAAACTCAAAATAATCACAGGTCTATTATCGTTATTTGTCTTGGGGCTTTCGAGCTGTAATAATCAATTAGATGAATTAGAAAATTTAGAGTGTATTTCTCGTTCGTCAATGAGATTTGAAAATGGAGAGTGTGTTATAGCTGCAGTATATTATTCTGCTCATTTTGTAGGACAGCATATTCCTGTAGAAGAAATTTATAAGTATTTCGAAGATGCAGGTGCAGTTGACAGTGATGGACATATTTTGGGCATCTCTTTGAACACACAAGAATGGTATAATGTCTTCATCTATTTTTTAGGAGGTCGGCCAGCCGTAACTGAACGATATTTATTAGAAGAATTGGGGAAAGGACATATCGCATGTTGTCGTACTTATGACAGGTCACATGCATTTATACTTGTGAGTTATGATGGAACTACAGATAGATTTAAATATTATGATCCCATTTTAAATAATTATAGTACAGTCGATGCCACGCATATATGTGATCCAATAGTAATTAGAAATAGAATGAGTAATTAATACAGAGTGATAAATGATGAGGAGATTATTAAATTGTCTTACGAATATTTAGAGGCGCGTTTGACGCGAAAAATCGTGTTACTGCTTTCAAAAAATGCAATATTGAAAAATTTTTCGTAACTTTATAGCCTAAAATCTCATTACCACGTGACTCCAGCCGAGTTTGAAAGCCTGTATCATCGACACTACTCGTCGTTGTACCTCTATGCCGGTGATTTCATCGACTCTCCCGATGTATGTCGTGACATAGTGGCCGACGTGTTTGTATGGATATGGAACAACCGCATCAATCTCACCCTCGAAACCGAGGAGGCCTATCTGAGGCGAAGCGTGAGAAATGCGTGTCTCACATGGCTGAGACGCGAAGAGTGTCACGGACGGTATATCGATTACATGCGTCTGAGTCGCGATATAGACCTCGGTATAGAGGACTCGCCCGACAATGTGGACGAGATTTGGACCGAGGTGAGTGACGCGATAGAACAGTTGCCCGAAAGAACGAGGACAGTTCTAAAAGAATGTGCGCTCAACGAGCACACCTACAAGGAGGTAGCCGACATGCTCGGGATAACGCCGAGCGGTGTCAAGCAGCACATCATAAAAGCCTACTCCTTTCTCCGTCAATATTTTAAAAACCGGAAACGTTAACCTGTAAACTGCATTACCGGAATGAAAAAGAATCCGTTTCTACATAACAATGATAATCCCGAAGGTTCGGATCTCGAGCGCTTCTATGTGAAGCATGCGCTACGCCGGGGTAATGTCGAGCTCCCCGACGAAAACGCCGAGTGGGAACGCATCAAGGGAATGATCAACCTCGACCGCAACGACAATGTGCCCGACGAGACTGCTCCGTTGACCCACTGGTGGAGCAACGTCAGGACTTGGGTTGTGGCGGCATCGGTGTTTCTCCTTCTCGGGGTGGGCGGGTTATATTATCTGCTCTCAAACGAAACTGCGGGCCCTGAAATCAGGCTCTATATAGCCGATAATTCAAACGGGAGCGAGATTGTGATGACCTCGCCGTGTGGAGTCGAGACGGTGATTGACAACAAAAATAATGTGAAAATCAATCGGAAAAATCCGATACAGCCCGACGCGGTGCCCGGCAAAATAGTGCTGTCGACACCTGGCGGCAAGGAGTTGAGCGTGACGCTCCCCGACAGCACACGCATATGGTTATGGCCCAACTCTACGGTCGAGTTTCCCGAACGCTTCACTGGCGACATCCGCGAGATAACGATATCGGGCGAGGCCTATGTAGATGTTTATCATAAGGAAGACAAGCCGTTTATAGTGAATACTCCCTACTTCTCGACACGGGTATATGGTACGGAGTTTGGTATCAGGGTCAAGAGCAGCAAAGAGGCGTCGGTTACACTTGTCGAGGGAAAACTGGCGGTGATGACCGAGCAAAATCCCGAAGAGGTGATCTTACATCCCGACCAGGCGGCGATGCTCGGTTCAGACGGCAACATGAGTTTGCACGAGGTCGACACCTATTCGCTCAAGCAGTGGCGCGACGGTATGTTTTATTTTGAAAACGAGTCTCTTTTCAACATCCTTCTCACCATAGGCCGGTGGCACAACGTGAGCGTCGTCGTTTCGGCTGATGTCGACCTTGACGAACCATACCATTTTGTTACCGATAGAGACCAGCCTATCGAACTCGTTATCGACGCGTTTGCGTCAGTCTCAAACATCAATATCGACTTTGACGGCACGCAAATAACCGTGGAGGGAAGATAGTATCAAATCATAGGGTTACAGAAACAAGGGTAGGGACGTGATATATCACGTCCTATCAACCCGTACCTTTTCACTACGTGCCAAAGGCACGTCCCTACAACATCCCGGCAAGGGGAGGGGCTTATTATTTAAAAACCGGATGACAGGTACTCCATAATCTTGTCGGCAGCCCCGTGGCGGGCGACATAGATTACCGATGCGTCGCGTTTGAGCCATGTGATTTGTTTTTTTGCATAGACGCGTGTGTTTTTTTGCAGACGGGCTATGGCCGTCGGGCGGTCCATAATGCCGTCAAAAAGGGCAAACATCTCTTTGTAGCCTACGGTATTGAGCGAGTTGAGATGACGCAGCGGATAGACATGGCGTGCTTCCTCTTCGAGTCCCTGCTCTATCATCATATCTACACGGCGGTTGATGCGGTCAAAGAGCTCGGAACGGTCAATGTCGATTGCAAATTTGAGGATGTGGAAGTCGCGCGTCTTGCGTTGGCCGGTGCGCAGCGACGAGTAGGGCTTTCCTGCCTGAAGACATATCTCGACAGCGTGGACAAGACGTTTGTGATTGTTGATGTCGACCTGCTCATAGTAGTCGGGGTCGAGAATCTGCAGCTGGGCACGGATAGCCTCGATGCCTCCGTCACGATAGATCGAAGCCGCGTGTTGTCTTATCGCCGGAGAAATGTCGGGGAGATCGTCGATGCCGTTGACAACAGCGTCGACATACATCATTGATCCACCACACATGATGGCATAGTCATTTGTCTCCCAAAGTTTTGGCAAAAGGGCGAGCACGTCGGCCTCAAAAGTGGCGGCGCTGTAATATTGGTCAAGGTCGCGGCAGGCGATGAAATGATGGGTCACCCCCTGCATCTCGTCAGCACCGGGGGTAGCCGTTCCTATAGGAATTTGCCTGAAAATCTGGCGGGAGTCGGCCGAAATAACGTCGCAGCCGAGCTTTTTTGCAAGCTCGACTGCGACTGAGGTTTTACCCGAGGCCGTCGGCCCCGTGATGACAATTAGAGTCTTCAAATTTTATTTTTGAGTTTTACCCACAATGCGGCAAATCTCGACGATGACCATTGTGGCTTTTTTCATCGACTGGATGGGCACGAATTCATAGCGGCCGTGGAAGTTGAGACCGCCTGCAAAGATGTTGGGACAGGGGAGGCCTTTGAACGAGAGCTGGGCGCCGTCTGTGCCGCCGCGGATGGGTACGACGACGGGGGTTACATCGGCATCGCGCATGGCCTGCTCGGCAATCTCGATGATGTGGGGCAGCGGCTCCACTTTCTCTTTCATGTTGTAATACTGGTCCTTGATGTCGAGCGATGCGCAGCCCGGGAACTCGTTGTTAATTTTGCGGGTGAGGTGCCGGAACTCCTCCTTGCGACGTTCAAAGCGGTCACGGTCGTGGTCACGGATGATGTAGGTGAGAACGGTTTGCTCAACGTTTCCCTCAAAGTTGACAAGATGGTAGAAACCTTCGTAACCCTCGGTGTGCTCGGGAGTTTCCCAACGGGGGAGCATTATTGCAAACTGGGTGGCGATGCGGATAGAGTTAATCATCTTGTGCTTGGCATATCCGGGATGAACGTTGCGGCCCTTAAAGGTGATGCGGGCTACAGCGGCGTTGAAGTTCTCATATTCGAGTTCGCCAATCTCGCCGCCATCCATTGTGTAGGCCCAGTCACAGCCAAATCGTTCCACGTCAAATTTGTGGGCACCCTGACCGATTTCTTCGTCGGGGTTGAAAGCGATGCGGATGTCACCATGCTCGATTTCGGGATGTTCCTGAAGATAGGCGATAGCCGATACGATTTCGGCGATACCGGCCTTGTCGTCGGCCCCGAGGAGTGTTGTACCGT
>JAIDNJ010000050.1 GCA_029063895.1 Muribaculaceae bacterium
ATGATGGTGAGATCTACACAATGGGCGCCGATAACAAGCCCTCGAAAGTAAACGTTGACATCGTCATCGACGAGACTCCCGACATCGAGCGCATCGCTGTGCGTCCCTCGGGTAGCGCAGCTATTTCGCCCGACGGCAAACAGATTGCCTTCACCTCGCGCGGAAACGTGTTTGTAGCTTCATCCGATTACTCTTCGCTGAAACAGATTACCGACACCCCCGAGGGTGAAAGCCACGTGAGCTGGTCACCCGACGGCAAGACTCTCATCTATGAATCGGAACGTGACGGCCACTGGAATCTTTACACTGCAACCGTTCCCAACGAGTCAGATCCCAACTTCTCAAACGCTACCGTTATTGAAGAAAAAGCTCTTTTCAACCCCAAAGACGGCATCGAGCGCAACTACGCCCAGTACTCGCCCGACGGCAAGAGCCTCGCTTTCATGCAGGACCGCACCAAAATCATGATCATGGACCTCGCCACCAAGAAAGTGCGCCAGCTCACCGACGGTTCGACCGTAACACGCCGTACAAGCGGTATTTCGTTTGACTGGTCTCCCGACAGCAAATGGATTCTTACCACCGTGGTTGACAACCACCATGACCCGTACTCTGACATCGCTATCATCAATGTCGCCGACGGCAATATGATCAATCTCACCGAGTCGGGTTACACATGTGGCGACCCTCGCTGGGCATTTGACGGCAACGCCATCACCTACACAACCGAACGTTACGGTATGCGCTCTCATGCTTCATGGGGCTCTCAGGACGACGTCATGATCGTGTTCCTCAATCGCGAGACTTTTGATAAATTCAACCTCAATGAGGAAGATTATCAGCTTATGAAAGAAGCCGAGAAGAATGCTAAAAAAGATACCGCCGCTTCAACCGATTCAAAAGACAAGAAAGCCGCTCCTGCCAAAAAAGAAGCTGCAAAAGATATCGTTGTTGAGCCCGAAGGTCTTGCACGCCGCACCGTCCGCCTCACTCCGTTCTCATCGTCAATCGGTGATTACATAGTGACCAAAGACGGCGAGAAACTCTACTACACCGTTCAGTCAAACGGTGACGGTAAACGCGACCTCTGGAGCATCGACCTCCGCAAAGGCACTCCCACCCAGGTTAAACGCGACATGGGCTTCGGTGGCATGGAAATGGATAAAGACGGTAAGATATATATCCTCGGTTCACGCTCTCAGCGCCTCGACCCCAAAACCGGGAAGACCACTCCTATCACCATGAACGGCACTCAGCTCATCAACCACGACGCCGAGCGCAACTATATGTTTGATTATGTGAAAGTGCAGGAAGGCAAACGTTTCTACAACACCAACATGCACGGTATCAACTGGGAAAAGATGACCGAAGACTATCGCAAGTTCATGCCCCACATCAACAACAACTATGATTTTGCCGAAATGCTCAGCGAACTTCTCGGCGAACTCAACGTGTCACACACCGGCGGCCGCTACACTCCCCCGCGCAATCCCAACGTTGAGCCTACCGCATCGCTCGGCCTGCTCTTTGACATGGCTTACAACGGCAAAGGCCTCAAGGTTGACGAAGTCGTTGCCGGTGGTCCGTTTGACAAAGCCGCCTCTAAAGTGACTCCCGGATGCATCATCGAGAAAATCAACGAAACCGTACTCACCCCGACCACCGACGACAGCGAGGTCCTCAACGGTCTCGCCGGTCAAAAAACTCTCATCACGGTGTACAATCCTGCCAACGGTCAGCGTTGGGAAGAGACTGTCAAACCTATCTCGGCAGCCCAGATGAACAACCTTATGTATGACCGTTGGGTTGCAAGCCGTGCAGCCGAAGTAGACCGTCTCAGCAACGGCCGTCTCGGTTACGTTCACATCAAGTCGATGAACGATGACTCATTCCGTCCCATGTATTCTGATGTGCTTGGTAAGTATAACGACCGCGAAGGTATCGTCATTGACATCCGTCACAATGGTGGTGGCCGTCTCCACGAAGACCTTGAGGTATTCTTCAGCGGTAAAAAATATCTCACTCAGGTTGTGCGCGGTCAGGAAACCTGCGACATGCCTTCACGCCGTTGGAACAAACCGAGCATCATGCTCCAGAGCGAAGCCTGCTACTCAAATGCACATGGAAGCCCCTGGGTTTACAAAACAATGGGTATCGGCAAGCTCGTAGGTGCTCCCGTTCCCGGAACCATGACTTCGGTAAACTGGGTGACAATGCAAGACCCGACAATGGTATTCGGTATCCCTGTTGTAGGTTACCTCACCGCCGAGGGCAACTATCTTGAAAACACTCAGCTCGAACCCGATGTTCTTGTTCTTCCCAACCCCGGCGATGTAAATTCAGGTGACGACAAACAGCTCAAAGCTGCTGTCGAGACTCTCCTCAAAGACATCGACGCTCAAAAGAAGAAATAACACATAATCCCCAATAACAGAATGGCGCCCGGTCGGTTAAGACTCGGCGCCATTTTTTTACTACGTTTGCCAACGGGTGTAACGTTTAATCCCTGATGATGACTAACCCCTTCTTACAACCGGCAGCACGATTGAAAACCCCAGAAAAACAAACCCGAACACCGTGAGACACAACAAGAGATAGTCGCTCACCTGTACAACGGGGCTATAATACATCACACTCAACCGCCATGCGAGCAAACCGGCCAACACCAGGAATGACACGACAAAACTTGCAATCTCCCACCCCGAGAAAAGGCGTTGTCTTCTCTCGGGCAACCGATTCATGGTCTTGCGAACAAACCACGAGTCGCGACGTTCAAGCGGCAGGTTATCTTTTAAAAAACGTGCAATCTGTTTATCTTTTTCTTTCTCGTTCATAGCTTCAATTTTTAACGGTCAATCACATCGGCCATCTTCGCTCGAGCTCGCGAAAGATAGCTTTTCACTGTACCCTCGGGGCAGCCGGTAATCTCGGCGACCTTCTTGACGGGCATATCTTCAACATAAAACAGCAGTACCATCGACTTTTCGATATCACTCAACGATGCCATGCATTGCTCCAGATCAATCATCGCGTCGCTCGGGGCAACAGTATCGACCACACGCTCGGGAATCTCTGCCCGGGTAACCGACACAACGAGATTGCGCCGTTTCCAGTCGACAAATTCATTATAGGCAATGCGGTAAAGCCACGTTTTGAATTTTGAGATACCTTTGAAGGACCTTATCGAGAGATAGGCCTTCAGGAAAGTATCCTGCGACAGGTCATCGGTCAAAGCCGCATCGTTACCGGTGAGATTGAGCAGGAAACGGCGGAGTCCCCCCTCATACTCGGTGACGAGCCGCCCGAATGCATCGCGGTCGTCGGCCGCGATACATCTGGCAATCAGCTTTAACTCTTCAAAACGTGATAACATCGTAACGTGGGTTTATCGACGGTTTATCGTTTGATAATGTTATAGTAGGAAAGGAGCTGTCCGGCACCGATGAACAACGGTACGATACCGAGAACCGCTGCAGCGGGAGCATCCCATACATTGAATATGATGATTATACCCACACCGATAGCCGTGTTACGCCAACCTTTGTCAAAATTGCGGCTGTTACGGTAAACCGGAGGCATTGCAGGCTGCTGTTCGCCATCGGTTGAATCGGGATTGATCACCGTGTCGGGAGCATCGTCATCGCCGGGATTAATTTTAAAATTTGAAGGGAATGAGGTTTCGTTTGAGCCTGAATAGAACACGTCGGGCAACTTGTAATTATTCTCGATAGCCTTGGCTATAATCTCGTTGCGGCTTTTGTAACGGCGGTAAAAGAAGATGAGCACTGCAATCGTCGCCAGGAGAACAAGTGAAACTATCACGATAGTCTGGATTGTCACCATTGTGATTTTCATGTGTTCGCGCTGCAGTCTGTAATAATTATCATTACTGCCGGAGTTGACATCGATTGAAAGTTCCTGAATTGTTACCGTTAAAGGTACCGAAACACCTTTCTTATCACCGGCGGCGACTTTTACAGTATCTCCGGTCTCATTGACCGAGAAAATCGTGTCGTTTATCGACGAGGTGAGCTCTTCAACCTTAAGCTGGACATTTTCAGTAATACGGTCGGCGACAGTCGAGCGTATCTCTTCAACAATTTGGGTAGTGTCGAGCTGAGACGGGTGTGACGGGGTGGGAATACAAGAACCCAAAAGAATTAAGACGGCCGATACAATCGGGATGAGAAATTTTGCTTGTTTCATGTTGTTTATATTGTTTCTATGTTGATTATTCTGATTGTTTGACGAGCAAATCATGCTCCCGGTTACAAAGATAATCAAAATAGCGCCATTTTAACAATATTTTAACATACGAAAAGGGTTCTGTGTCTTATAATGTCCAACCACTATGGACGGGACTACGTTCCAACTTCAAACAAAAAAACGGTACGTCAATTTTGACATACCGCATTTTCCACATTTTATATAATACCAATTACTTACTTGCTGCTGGGCTGTACCGACTGGGCATTACCGCCACGGTTACCGCGGGGTGCTTTCATGTCGTGACGACGGTCGCCTTTACGAGCCATCATTTTATTGTCACCATGATGACGGCGTCCCTCTTTGTGAACAGCAACATTTTCAAGGAAAGAAACATACTGTTCGGGGGTAAGGATTGCCTTTACTTTGGCAAGATACTCACGAGAGCGATCCTGACGGGCCTGCATTTTGGCCTGACGCTGTTCCTGAGTCATCTGCTCTTTTTTACCGGGGTGCTGACCTTCGCGTCGTTCAGGTTTCTGAGCATTAAGCTCGGCGAGCTTCTGCTCCTGAGCCTGAGTCAGGTTAAGACCTTCAAACGGATTGTATTTTGCTTTACCGGCCATCTTACATTCCTTGCCTTTGCTACAAAGTTCTTTGTTGGCCTTGTCACATTTTTCATTAGGTTTCTGATTCTGAGCCATAGCCGAGAATCCAAGAACTGAGAGAATTGAGAGTGATAATGCTAATACTGTTTTTTTCATCATAATATACTTTTACTTTGATTATTTGGTTGGTGTTACTTCTTTTATTTTGTCAAGCCATGTTTTTCAAGGCTCACATCTTTAAGACCAAAAAGCGCGCTAAAAGTTTATTTTATGGCCCAAATTTTAACACTTTTTAGTTAATCAATTAACATTTAGCCACTTTCCCCAATATATTTAATATTCTATATATAAACAGGTTATAGCATTACCATATCAATCATCTTATTCCATAGTATCATCCCGGCATTAAAGAAAAGCAAGGCGATGTGCCAATATTGAACACACCGCCTTTATCTCAATTTATTATCCTCTATACGCTAATTATCACATATTGACGATTGCCCCGGCAAATAAAATTGTACCGGTGCTACATTCCTCTATCAGGAACATAAACGGTCGATTGATATCGATAGGGATTTGAGGATCTGAAGGCATTGCAGATGTCGGATTGCCGGTAATAACCGTTACCGCAGCTGCCTTACTTCCACTCTCATCAACTTCGACCGTGTTGTTTTGAATAACCTGTAGACCGGGAATCGACTTATCTGTCATTTCTCTCAAATCAGGATCGCTCAAAACTTCATTAGTCCCAAGACTCTCATATTTTCCTTCGCAAGTGAGACGAATATTATAATCAATCTTAAGCTTTGGGAATCGGATAATACCGCCAAAATATTCATTTATATTCTCTTTTAACTCTCTCCATTTACCGTCATTCAATTCCGACATAACCGATTGGAGCGATACACCCTCGTCAGGTAGTATAAAATATATCGAATAGGCACAATTCCCATAATCTTTCTTTAAAACAGTAAGATTGTCTTTAAATATGCCCCCATCAGCCTTAGTTTGCATTGTCGGTACCATTGGTTCTAATCCATTCTGATTGTAAAAGACGCGATCAGTAGTATTGCTCTCTTTTATCTCCGAAGCCCATTTACCCTCAAAATACAAAGCGTTACACAATGCAAACACATTTTTACTTGTAAGATTCCCATACTCAAACACCTTGGGTATCAATCCTTTTGTTGCCGATTTGGCCCAACCGTTGATTTTATCAACCGTGCTGTTGCTGTCAAAATCAACCGAGGATGCCGTTGCTTCATAGTATTTCAGCAACGTTTCCACAAACGGTTTCTTTAGATCGACTGTGGTATGAGTCCAGAGTGAGTTGGCTATCGAGAATTTAACCTTCGGGTCGGCCGCAAGAAGCTCATTGACAATTCTACGATTAAAATCATTAAGCTCGTCGATACTTGTCCCTCGGTCAAGTTTCAACAGCTCCATTATTTTCTCCTGATAATCACCCGAACCTCCGTTGGCGAGCATCGAAAAATCAATAAACATACTCAATGGCGACACAAAGATGTTTTTCATCCCATCTCCGTCACTCTTTTTGTCTATCTCATAAAGCTTTGATACAAGGTCAAAGGCATAATCGCTCTCGGCATTGGCTATCGCTTCTTCAGAGCGCGACAATACAATATCAGCCCGCTCCTTTTCAAGATTTTCATTACCCTCATTGCTGTCACATGCCGTCACAGCAAACATGGTCAACAGACCCAAAAATAGCACATGTTTTTTCATAATAACAATATTTTAAAATTTATACATTTTAAAAGTTGAATTGTACTTATAGTTTCCAACCTTCCAAGTAGTCGGTATATTTGAACTTAGTTGAACATCATCATATGCTCCGCCCCAGCCCCAATTACATTTAAAGTAGGATTGTCCGTAATCCTCTATTTCGACTCTTACATTACCGTTACCAAAAATACTCTCAAGGTATTCAATCGTAGTATCTTCAGGAATCTCCGGCCACTCTTCCTCATCTACATCACCATTATTACCAATTTTTCTATAAACATAGAAAGCTTTATATTCTTCGGTCTCTGATTTATAGTAATCAACCAAAAAAGCATGACATGCATCACGTGTATTATAAATTGATGTAGAAATTCCGCTTGCCATCATAATCACAGGATAACCTTTTGATAAAACCACCAGGCAATCTCTTTCATTGGCATCTATAACCGTTGAAGACAACCCGGTTTGACTCTTTATAAATGGAATTGCATTGGAAAAGTCTGTACCAGAACCCTCACTTATATTCTTTCCGGACTCATCTTCCAGATATTTTTTTCCATATCTCGTTCCTATCTGCGTTCCAATATATCCTAAGAACAATGCTGTCGGTTTCATATACTCACTATAATATGAATCTGATAATGGAATTTTATCCCAAACGTCACTACTCCAGCCTGAAAAATAATATTTATTATCTGATTCATTATATACAGCATCAGTCACTGTTCCAACCGGCACACCAAACTCTTGATGAGTATGATAGAGGAATTGCCCTACTGCGACAGGAAGACATCCTACATACGAATGTACACTCTTTTTATTTTCAAAATAAGGCGTATATTGATTAAAGTTGGCAGTTTGATTCCATATAGTCTTTAGACGTCCATTCTTTGGAGTACTAATTATCGTCCGTTTTTCACCGGGACATGAGGTAACCCAGACCCATTCATAACGATCATCATCTCCATCACCTCCAGGCTCTCTCCAATTATCATCAAGAGGCATTACGCCATAAGCCAACCATTGGTTGTTAATGGTGTCAGAAGGCAACATCTCAACTTTCCCAAGCGCCCTCAATCTCTCGGCTGCCAGCTGAAAGAATTGTTCAAATGGAGAGTCCGCATTAAAAGTCGTTGGATAAAAGCTGCCCGTCTCTGATTTCATAAGAATCATTGGCATACGGACGTCATTTGAAAATATCTCCCAACCTTCGCCATAGTTGGCAATGAACATCACAGTATCGCCATCGACAATGTAAGGAACAAGGACATCTTCAGTTGTTCGGCTGGCGACTCGTTTCCCTCTCGACAGATAATTGTTTATCGCCTTTAAGTTGGCCGAGCGGGTTTTTGTTACTGATACACTATCTACAAAATTATCAGGCTGTAGAAGTTCGTCCTGACTACAACCGGTAAGTGTCAGGGACATTAATAAATACTTAACAAGTTTAGTTTTCATCTATTGATTTATTGGTGATAATAAAATTAATAGTTGGATTGGCCTACTGATAGCCATAACATTTAGTGAGAACCTTTAAACTCTTCAAAGATTATGATCATATATCCCATATCTCAAAGAATTTTGACTTTGCTTTACATACTAAACCGCGAAATATCGGAAATCTTGCATGAGAATATGTTAAATTTTTCATTTTTCCCAATTATTTTCGCGTTCTCCTCAAAGTTACATAAAAAGAGGGTATGTAAAAATGAGCATTTAACGATATTGTGTTGGGACATGCCTTTGGCATGTAAGGAACGTAAATCACTGTTAATCAATCATTACATGCTAAATTTCCTACATCTACAAATAAAACAGGCGGCGCGTCAAATTTGACACGCCGCCATCTCAATTATTAATAAGTTAATCTATTATTCAAACTCAATCATTACCTGATCAGTGTTGACAACATCGTCAGGAGCGACAAAGATACGTTTTACAACGCCTTCGATATTTGAGTTAACATCGTTTTCCATCTTCATTGCTTCGTAAACGAGAAGAAGCTGACCTTTCTTGACAGCGTCGCCGGGTTTAACGTTAACCGAGATGATGCGGCCACCCATCATTGCTTTCTGAGTAGGACCGGTGATAGGAGCGTCAGCGGCAGCTTTTTCCTCAACTTTGACTTCGGCCGCAGGTGCTTCGGTTGCTTTCTTGGCATCAAATTCTTCTTTACGACGGTTGCGGAGGAACTTAACAGCAACAGTGGGAAGGAGTTCGAGAAGGAGTTCTTCCTCTCGGTTAGATGCGAGTTTTACGCCGCCAAATTCGGGAACTTCAGGATTTTCGGGACGTTTATATTTTGAAGTATCATAGGGACGTTCAGTAGCGTCACCTGTAATTTGACGACGGAATTCGGGGTCAACCGGAGCCGGAGTCTTACCATATTCACCCTTGACGAGCGAAATAAACTGGTTTGAAGTATTTGAATAGTCGGGATTACCTTTCTTGCGGTCGATAGCAAGGTTAACGGCCTGAGCGCCGACAATCTGGCTGGTAGGAGTAACAAGAGGTACCAGACCGGCATCACGACGAACCTTGGGAATCAGGCGCATAGCGTCATCGAGGAGTTCGCTTGCGTTGAGAGCTTTGAGCTGAGCGACCATGTTCGAATACATACCGCCGGGAACCTCGGCCTCTTTAACAAGAAGGTTGGGTTTGGGGAAACCGAAGTAGTCTTCGATAGCGTGGCATGCGTCGAGAAGAGCTTCCTCATCGAGATTTTTGGCAGCAGCAATTGCGGTGTCAAAGAGCGCATCAACTTCGGCGGGAAGTTTGTCGGTGAGGGGATCGAAATGTTTGGGGAATTTATCTTTGTTAAGGTCAAAGTCAGCGAGGTCACGACGAGTGTTCTCAAGCTCGGCGCGTATTTTACCGACAGCCTCCATGTTACATTCGACTTCGATACCGAGTTTCTGGCAGAAGATATAAATGAGTTCGATTGCAGGAGCAGCCGAACCGCCGCCAAACCACCAGATGTTGGTATCGAGAATGTCAACACCGTTAAGGATAGCCATGAGAGCCGAAGCAAGACCATAGCCGGGAGTACAGTGGGTGTGGAAGTCAACGGGAACTTTAACCGTTGATTTGAGCTTACCTATGATTGAAGCGGCACGGAGGGGGTTAACAAGGCCCGCCATGTCTTTGAGAGTGATGATTTTGGCACCGAGACGTTCCATTTCAACAGCCTTGTTGACAAAATATTCATCAGTGAAAATCTTTTTGGGTTCTTCGGGCTTTTTACCGAAAAGGCGTGCAAAAAATCCGGGTTTTACAGCAGGAGCATCGTCTTTAGGGTCAACGGTATAGCAGACAGCACCGTCGGCGATACCGCCGAGACGGTTAATCATCTTGATTGACTCCTTGACATTGTCAATATCGTTAAGAGCGTCAAAAATACGCATTACATTCAGTCCGTTGTCAATAGCCTCCTTGTAAAATCCTTCGAGCACATAGTCGGGATAAGGCACATAGCCAAAGAGGTTACGTCCGCGTGAAAGAGCCGAAAGAAGCGATTTGCCTTTCATAGCCTTTGAAATGGTACGGAGACGATTCCATGGTGATTCATCAAGGTAGCGCATAACAGAGTCGGGCACTGCACCGCCCCATACTTCCATGATGTAAAATCCTGCATTCTCATACAACGGGAGCAGACGATCGATATTAGCCTGCTTCATACGAGTTGCAAAAAGCGACTGCTGTCCGTCGCGAAGTGTCAGGTCTCTAATTTGCAATTTTCTGGTTGCCATTTTTTGTCGGTTTATTTGCTCCGCTTCACGTTTCGAGTCACGGAGTCGGGTTTATAGGTAGGTTAACACCGCAAAAATAATACATATTTTTCACATTAAAGAAATTTTTCATTATTTTTTTTGCTTAATAATGATTTTTCTATTCATTTTGGGTTACCAACCGGTAATAGCGCTCCAACAAACAAATTTACAAGCAGTTGTAACGACTTATAATTTGTAGTCCCGGGCCTATTTAGATTGTCCATATAAAGGCTGGCTCTTTATCCTCGTTATCGGGGTCAATATCAATTTTGACACATATATAATATATGGTACATGACGGCAACTGTTAAAAAGGCATCGTTCAGAGTGTTTTTTATCACCTAATTGCAAAAAAAGAAGAAAAAATGTTGGTCAGTATTTTTTTTTGTATTACCTTTGCGCTGTTTTTGAAGCTCAAATTATTGTTTTATTATTTAATTATTACACGAAAATGAAAAAGTTAGTTTTATCTATCGCTGTAATCGCAGGTATGTCTCTTTTCGCTTGCGGTTCTTCTGAGAAACAGGCTGAAGCCACTGTAGAAGAAGCAGCTCCCGTTGAAGAAGTTGTAGAAGAAGCAGCTGTTGCTGTTGATTCTGTAGCTGCTGACACTGTAGCAGTTGTAGCTGAAGAAGCTGCTGCTGCCGTTGCTGAATAATTCAGGCATCAACCAACTAAACAGCACGCATAAAAAGGCCGTCCGTCAATAACGGATGGTTTTTTTATTCTCTTTTATTTATCAATCATCACATTTCCCAATGAAATTACGCACAATTTTATCAGGCCTGCTTCTTTTATCACTGTCAGTTGTCAACGCAACCGAGCCCGTTAACCTCATCCCTTCAGTACACGGGGTTGTCCGTGCACGATATGAAATCGAAACCGACGGGGGACTCAACCGTTTTCAAGTGAGAAATGCACGTGTCAATGTAGCTGGTAAAATCGCACCCGTCATCAGCTATTTTGTTCAGATCGACGCCTGTGACCGTGGTAAAATCACATTTCTTGACGCATGGGGGCGTTTTGACGTTTCCAAGGCTCTATACATTCAGGGCGGACAGTTCCGTCAGCCATTTGGAGTCGACAATTTCCGTCTTCCCGGCGGTTACTACTTTGCCAACCGTTCTTTTCTCGGAAAGATTATAAACAACTACCGGGGTGTCGGTGCCAAAGCCGGATGGGCTCCCGTAAACATCCCGCTTGACATTCAGGCAGGTTTCTTTAACCAATCGGCCATCGGCGACCACAACGTCTGGAACAAAAGCGTTGCTTTTGCAAGCAAAGTGACATGGAAACCGGGCAACATGATGTTGTCGACCGGTTATCAATCAATGAAGCGCACCTCCCATATGAGCTATTACGATGCAACAGTAGGCTGGGGCACCGACGGATGGTATGCTGAGGCCGAATACATGGGCGTAGCCTACAGCCACGATGCCGCTCCGACCTGTCACACATGGGTTACATTTGTGACCAAGTCTTTCCCGGTCAAAGCCGGCATCTTTAACAAGGCATCGGTGATGGCCCGCTATGACGGCATGACCAACTACAGCAACGGAGCTGTCGGTGATGACGGGCTCCTGTCCGTGACCGAGCCCCGTCGCCAACGCGCCACTATCGGCGGACAGCTTTCATATGTATACAAAAGTGTGCACGCCGACCTTCGTCTCAATTATGAGAAATTTTGGTATCCATCAGCTGTTCAACCAATGATTGGCGACCGCGATAAAATTGTCGCCGAGATGGTCATCAAATTCTGACATACGCTAAACGTAAATAGTTAAATTTAAAGTTATAGAAAAGACGTGCCTTGTGCATGAATGAAATGTAAACACTTGTTATTCAACCACTACGTGCCAAAATCCCTACAAAATTAATTGATTAGGGGGATTTAAGGGATTTGAAAAGTATCGTCGGAGACGATAAACAGGTTTAAACCCCATCATGTAGCCCGATAGGGCGTATTGATGGGGCCGTCTGAGCCTAACCAGGCCTACATCCTCAAGGAGGATGAACCGTGCAAGGGTATTGTTCATCGTCTTCGACGATGGGGTTGAAGGTGAGTCGAAGAACCCCACCAAGTCGCTGACGCTCCATGGTGGGGTTTAAGGTTGTTATTGGTCTCCGACCAATTTTCGCATAATCATGTCCCGACAAATTGGGGGTGACTTTCTCTATCACTTTTGACTGTCAATCAGTCGTCAACTTTTGAAAAATCTTCTTTTCCAACACCACAAAGAGGACAAACCCAATCGGCAGGGAGATCTTCAAACGCGGTTCCGGGAGCAATACCGTTATCGGGATCACCTACTTCGGGGTCATAAACCCACTGACAAACGTCACATACATATTTATCCATATTCATTATCTTTTAAATTATTAATACATTTAATCATTTAATCTATCGGGAATTATAACCTCCCTTTTCCTGTCAAACATTTATTTTAGTCACATTGTTCAACACGTCATCAACTTTTTATTTTCACTTTTTTTCAACACACATCCAAGCTGTATCGCCAAATGATACAGCTCGCAGCTATCTTTGCATCGTAAACACTAAATCAGAAGTAACATGAGGGAATTAAACATCAGAAAGTCAGACGAAAAGACAAACACCATGCAAAAAGAGATTGCAATAACGGCCAAGCCCCGAAACATCCTCGAATCTTTTGAACACATAGTTGAGCTCGCCGAGGATTCCAACCTCAACAACGACTTCTTTGAAAAAGCCGACCGGCAAATCAAGTATGCCGCGCGCAAACTTAAACTCTCACCCATGCAGACGGTCCTGCTCTCGCTCTTTGTCGACCGAAGCGAAGACCAACGCATCATGATCTCGGAACTTGCCCGATATACCGGCTGCCGAACAACCCGCATCCTACGACTCTCCGACGATATCGATGTCCTTGAAAAGCTCCGCTACGTCAGGGCATCACGCGGAGGAAATTCCCTTCACTATCGTGTCCCGGCACCGGTGCTCAAAGCTCTCCGCCAAAATCAACCATACGTCCACACCGAAGAACCTGTCGTCGACACGCAGTCATTCTTTGACCGTTTCAAACGGTTGATACAGGAGAAAAAGAACGACGAACTCTCCCACGACGCACTCTCGACCCGTGTCAAAGAGCTGCTCTGCGACATCAAGGATACTGTTTTTGCCACGGCCCTGCGACGCTGCGATTTTAACGACGAAGACAACCTCCTGTTTGTCTTCATGGCCCACCTCTTTGTCGAGAACAACGACGATAACATCCAGTTTTGTGACATCGAGGACATCTTTGACGACGAGGAGATACCCGGTTATATAAAAAGAATGTTGAGATCTCACGAATCACAACTTTTCTATAAAAAACTCATCGAGAACGTCAACGAGGACGGCATGGCCCGCTCGGACGCCTTCAAGCTTACCGAGGAGACCAAAGAGACAATGCTCTCGGAGCTGAATATCTCTCAGATTGGAAAATCGGAAAAGGGTCTGATAAAACATGACACCCTCACTGAAAAGAAACTGATTTACAATCGTGCCGAGGCCGAGCAGATTGACGAACTCTCATCAATCCTCTCGGAGGAACGCTTCAACCGCGTTCAATCGCGTCTCCGTGAAGCCGGAATGAGACCGGGATTCTGCTGCATATTCTATGGCGCACCCGGCACCGGCAAAACCGAAACCGTCTACCAGATTGCCCGTCAGACCGGACGTGACATCATGCGTGTCGATGTTGACCGCATCAAAAGCTGTTGGGTTGGCGAAAGCGAAAAGAATATCAAAGCTCTTTTCACCCGCTATCGCAACATGTGTCGCAACTCGGCCAAAGCACCGATTTTACTTTTCAATGAAGCCGACGCCGTGCTCGGTGTCCGGCTCGAAGGCGCCTCAAGCGCTGTCGACAAGATGGAAAACTCGATTCAGAACATAATCCTGCAGGAAATGGAAACTCTCGAGGGCATAATGATTGCGACTACCAACCTTACCGGTAATCTCGACAAAGCCTTTGAACGACGTTTCCTTTACAAAATCAAGTTTGACAAGCCTACCGTAAAAGCACGTGCCGCCATCTGGCAGACTCTGCTCAAAGGGCTTACACTCGACCAGGCCGACTCGCTTGCCAATCAATTTGACCTGTCGGGAGGTGAAATCGAAAATATAGCCCGAAAACACACCGTCAATGCCATTTTGTCGGGCGACAGTTCTATCGACATTCAGGCGATTGCCAAAACCTGCCGAAACGAACGTTTGAACGGAACCGACCGCACTCGCATAGGATTCTGATACCTACCCAATCGTCAGGTCAACAGAGGATTGGTCGGAGACCAATAACAAGCTTTAACCCCGCCATGGAGCGTCAGCGACTTGGAGGGGACCTACGATGACACTTATAAAATACATCGTCGGAGACTATAAACCCACCCTGTCAAAGAAGTCAATGGATCTGATTGCGGGCGTTGCCCGAATAGGACGTGATGTATCACGCCCCTACCAAATATTGAAATTCAATTAATTAAGGTAGGACGCGATATTTCGCGTCCTACACATCTTCAGAGATAATGAATCCAAATTATTAGTGGAGTCATTGAACAAATATAGACGCGATAGTGTACGGCTTATTTTAGTACACCATCTTATACGCTTATACGGTTACTTTTTCTTGTTGTCTGTCACGCAAGACCATACGTCTGAACAACCGGCGTATCGTTTCCCATTTGGGAAATATCGCTGCCGGTCTTACCGGACCGTAACTGATTATTATTATCGCAAGAAAGACAACAGCTACCAAAAGCAACCACCCATAAATCTCTTTCATCGACACCACAAGCGCCTGTAACCCGACCATCCCGGCAAGCTCGCCCATCGGTATATGGTCTATCGCAGGATTGGACGCTGTCATAACCGAACCAAGCAGCGAAAAATTCTTTGCTACCGTATGGCTCAGTAACTCCCCTATCAACGCAGGCCCGAGTGTGGCTCCCATCACCGCTCCGGTAAAACCGTTTACAGTCAATGCCTGAGGGAATACCTGAAACGGCAACCCACTCTGTACTATCGATGTCAGGAACACAATAGAGATGATTACCGATGCTGCCCCACGGAAAAACAGCGGAACAAACAGCATCTCTTTTTCTATGCCATAATCAATAAAGAAATAAAACCAGCCAAGATAGACGGCTGCCAGTGCAAAAGCGATGACAGTCATTGTCTTGTAGCGCCATTTGCGCAGGGCAAATGTCACATATGTAAGTCCACACCCGGCTACGATTCCGGCAAATACATACCAGTTCAGGTCAATCATATTTGTTTCGTCAAAACCGAGAATCGACGCCGCATATGTATGCTCGAACACATGCTCGGTAGCCATCAACGTGAAAAACACAAGATAGATGCCGGTTGCCCTGATAACGTTGCGGTTAAGCAGTGCATTAAATGAGATATAGGGATGATGCAGAAAGGTAGCACGCCAAAGGTTGACTGCCACAAAAGCGATACCGGCCACAGTGGCATATCTTATCTCGGCACTCTCCCACCAGTCATAAAAGTTGCCATACACACATACAAATGTGAAACAGAGCATGCAGCCGGCCCACAAAATGGATCCGATCCAATCAATGCCAAGCAACGGGATGAACATTGGCCCCCTCACCGGTTTCACCAATATGAGGACCATCAGCATCATCAGTCCGAGTAATGCTGTCATTATCCAGTGCATATACTCCCAGTGTCCCGCAAAGGCGGCATAGACCGTTGCCATACCGCTAAGCTGGATAACTCCGTCGACAATCAGATAAACATAGCAGAAAAATACCGACATGTCGCGCACCGGCGTGAGCCACAACTGGATTGTAGAGTTACACGCCAGCGTAGCCTGCATCCTGAACCAACCGGCCACAAGACAGGTTAACACCAACACCGGCACCGATGTCGTGACAGCACATATCCAGTTGGCAGCTATCAACACCGCCCCCGCCGCGAGAAGCTGCGTGCGGTTTGAAAAGCGGAATTTTATCCTGAACATCACCGCGAAATTTATCGACAGGCCTATCAGAGATGCATATCCGGCCATGAGAATATCCTCCTGCATCAATGCCGTGGTACCGACCATATCTGACGCGGCAGCCAGATAAAGTCCGCCCGAAAACTGAATAATCAGGACAAAAAAGATAAACAGCCACGGTTTGAGCCGTCGCGGTATATAATTAGGTATATCAGGGATGTCAAATGGTCCCTGAGGAGCATTCCACGCCATATCAGTATTTCACCTCACACTCGACATTCATACCGGCCCTGAGCAACTCCATTTCATCGCGCTTGTTGTCGGCCGTAAACACGATTCTGACCGGTACACGCTGGCGCACTTTCACAAAATTACCGGCCGAATTATCCTGTGGCATTATTGAAAGAGATGATCCTGTAGCGCGTGAGATTGATTCAACTTCACCTGAAAATTCAACGCCGGGGATTGCATCCACCTTGATTGAGACCTTGCTTCCGGGAGCTATATGTTTCAACTGTGTTTCCTTATAGTTGGCGGTCACCCACACGTCCGACGAGTCTACAATATCAAGAAGAGTCTGACCCGGCTGCACGAGTTGGCCCTCCTGAATCTCCTTACGCGAGGTATAGCCGTCACATGGCGCTACAATCACACAATAAGACAAATTGAGTTCGGCCGTTTCAAGACGAGCCTTTGCAAGCTCGATACCGGCATCGGTCTGGGCTATGCGCTGGCGTGTCTCTGCCACTACCGACGATGAAGCCGATCGCTGACGCGCCAACATTTCATAGCGTGCTTTCTTGGCCTCCATATCGGTTTGGGCAGCATCATACTGCTGACGGGTCACAGCGCCCTTCTCAAGCAAGCTCTTATATCGTTCAAAATCGGTATTGGCAAGCTCCATCACAACTTTTGCCTCGGCAATCGATGCGTCGGTCACCGCTACATGGGCCGATGCCACACCGACACTGCGGTCGGCGACATCGCGTCCGGCCATCGCATTCTGATAATCGGCACGCGCCTGGGCCACCTGAAGTTTCATTTCCGAGTCATCGATAATAACAAGAGTATCGCCTTTTTTTACAGGCTCATACTCTTTGAAACAAACCTTGCTGATGTAGCCGCGTACACGGCAGTTTACCGGCACAATCTGTTGCTGAACTGTCGCATTATCGGTAAACTCAACATTGCCGAGGTGAACAAATTTAAGGCATACCGGAACAACGGCCGCCACGATGACAACAAGTGCCAGAATATATGATATGATTTTTTTAGTACGGTGGTTCATATTTTTCCTGATGTGAATAACAGTTTATAATAATAGTAAATGATATTTATGCGGGCATTGACAAGCTGCTGCTCGGCATCAAGCTTTGAGTTGGCAGCGTCAATCATGTCGGTGAGCAACGCCATATCGGCCTGAAAACGTGTCGAGGTCGTCATATAGTTGCGGTCGGCAAGCTCAACACTTTTTTCTTGAGTTTTAAGTTCGTCATAAGCCTCGATATAGTGGATATAGTCGGCATTTATACCCAGGCTTACATTTTGAGTAGCCGCCTCAAGATTGTCAATGGCCTTGCGGGTGGCTATTCGGCTTTTTGAAAGTGACCGGTTGTTTTTATAGAGCGATGACAGGTTATAGCTCACACCGACTCCTACATACCAGTAACTCAGATTACGGTTTATCGGGGGAACTTCTACCAGAATGGGACCGTCGAGAGTCCATCCGGCCTGAAGTCCGATTTTGGGTAGACGTTCACTCTTTACAAGAGACTCGGCCTTGCGGCTGATATCGACACCCGAACGTGCCAGCTTGAGCGCTGACGAGTTTGCAACCGCATCGCTTTGCCATGTCGATTCAGGTTCACACGGCAGCGATCGTGCCAGGATAGTTGAGTCGGGGACAATGACAGTGCCTTCGGGTAGTCCGGCTGTCAGTACAAGATTTCGGTTGAGAATGTCGAGATTGTTGTTGATTTTGACAAGTTGCAGCTCGAGATTGGACACAAGCAGTTCATATCGGGTAATATCATTCTGCAACGCTACACCCTGTTCAAAACGAGCGTTCATCTGCGCAAGCACACTACGGGCATTCTTTATATTGCTTTCAACGACTCCGCGCAGGTTATCAAACTTGTATATATCGAGGTATAGTCCGGCCAGACGCAGACGTATGTTGTCACGCTGTAGATCGGTGGAATATCGGGCGGCGGTCGATTTGAGCTCGGCAAGCTCGATACCGGCCGTCACCGCACCACCCGTATAAACCGGCTGTGTGACATTTACCGACAGTCCGCTGCCAAAGTGTGGAATAGGAGCACGCTGATAGTCTGAAAAATCACGCTTTGTTGTAAAACCGTCGCCAATGTAACTTAACGAAAGAGATGTGTTGATGTCGGGTAAACGATTTGTGTGAGCGACCTCGACTTCCTGAATTGCCTCCTGTTCGGCTGTAAAATAAGGTCGGAGCTGAATGCTGTTTGTCTCGGCGATTTCAAACAGGGTTTCAATAGTCATCACCCGTCGATTTTGGCCGACAGCACACACTCCACCGCTCACGATAGCCGTCAATAACAGCCCCGTGAGCAATCGATGATTGTTCATAGAGGAAAAATAATAATTTTTAGTGAGACAAGATAG
Source organism: Muribaculaceae bacterium (assembly GCA_029063895.1). Taxonomy (GTDB): domain Bacteria; phylum Bacteroidota; class Bacteroidia; order Bacteroidales; family Muribaculaceae; genus CAJUPY01. The sequence goes on from JAIDNJ010000050.1 coordinate 18,958, forward strand.
ATGTAAACCGAACGTGACCCATCACGCTCCTACATCATTTGATACAGCAAATTTTTCAATCGGCCTTGGTGATTGACGCTGTACTTTTCCAATTTTCAAGCACGCCCCAGTTCCTCACAACCGGAGCACAACCAAATTCATGTGATGTATTATTTCTCATTTAGACAGCGACTCTTTATGAATCGCAGTGCAAAGTTACAAAAAATTTGAACATCGACGGTCAGCCCATTTCACAAACTTTGTAACAAAAATAGGTTCCGGGGGCGATATTGTCATCATCATAATAAAACAGTCCGAGTTTGTCAAATCTGAACGTATGCCGGGTAAAACTCTGTTTCAATCCGTTATAGGCCTTCTTATATAACTCAAAGTCGGCGCCCCCTATGGCAACCGTCATGTGAAAAATATAGTCATTGTCATGCTCGGCCGGACATGGTCCGAATTGTCGGTACAAATTTTCGTTCAAACATTTTTGGGCATCGACAAGCTGCCGGGTATCTTTTACCCGCAGACTGATACACCCCGATTCAACGCCGTTCAATACGTTTGACGGGAATAAATCGATACCGACAAATTCAACATCGACAAGAGTAAGCGTTTTTGCAAATTCGTCAAAAAACTGCTCCATCTTTTCCAATGAAGGAATGACAAACGGTTGTTTCAATGAAACATGTTGGGGCAACCGGGCCATTTCAAAACCTGTGTTTCCCAAACGGTGAGCCTCCAACATCAGTTTGCGACCGTAGTTTTCAGCTTCAGTCTCGGCAATCAGGACTATTGTAGCTTTCATTTTGGCTATTTTACTTCATAAACACGAGGTAGACCGCTCCGATAAGCAGAACCATCGCAAGCATATGATTCCACTTCAATGTAAACCCCTCAAAGGCGATGTAGCTGAAAATGACAAAGACCACAAGCGTGATCACCTCCTGCATCACCTTGAGCTGCATGAGCGAGAACGGGCCTCCGTTACCCTCAAAACCCACACGGTTGGCGGGCACCTGAAAACAGTATTCGAGCAACGCGATGCCCCATGAAAAGAGGATGACAACATACAGCGGCCAGTTGGTTGACACACCTGACTGGCCGAGTTTAAGATGACCATACCACGCGAAGGTCATGAAAATATTGGAGACAATAAGTAACAGCAGGGTAGTTATAGCCGGACTCATTGATAGATATGTTTAGTTTTCTCGGTTAAGCTGTGAACGACGGTTTTTATAACTCTCTGCACTCTGTCGACGCTGCTCGGGATCGTAGGCTCTTACCTGGTCGAGGTCAAGATAATGGCTACCGCTGCCGCGCTTGATTGAGAACACCGAATTTTTACGGTCGATTGTTTCCTGACAATAGGGCGACAGGAAACCGGGAAGCGTCGGTTCGAGTTCAGCCGGGACATTGTTGATAGTAACGGCCTTGACATGAGAAACCGGCGGATAACCAACAACACTCCACATTGTCATATCTTCGGGTGTTTCACCGGGCAACATTCCCTCGATAACGATTGAAGCCGACGAGCTTTTTCGGGGAACAAAATCCTGGTCAACAGCCCAGCGGTCACCGCTCTTCATGAAGTCACGGCCAATGAGCGAGTGATAATAAGAACGCGAGATACCCTCGGTAAAGAGTTCGGGAACAATATCGCGGGTGGCTGCATGGGGTTCGATCCAATAGCGGGCATTATTCTCGCGGATGTAGCCATAACCGCCATCTTCCTCTCCTGAAACCGAGTAATTGGTGCGGACTATAATACCGTCGGCCTCGTCATCAAGCAGGAAACGTTTGAAATTATGATCATCGGTTTCATAGTAGGCTCCATGCCCCTCGGCATCGAGCACACCGAAATTGGCCTGCACTCCAAGCGGCTTTGGAAGCGCGGCAAGAAGCTCTTCAAAATCTTTAAGCGTGCGGCATTTTTCAAGAGCATGACGCATCACGACACCCTCCTGGTCCTGAAGCTTAGCAGTGTCGGGCATGAGGTTATATGAAGCTGTGTTCATGATTGCAAAGCCTGCATCATTCATGCCCATCCATGCGCTTTCGAGCAATGAGTCACCGCCGTTATAAAGAGCCACAAATCCGTGATTGCCGTCTTTTGGCTCGACGCGAGCTATAAAGTTTTGCTCGGCACCGGTATCACGGTGTTTCCATATTAACGGACGACCGTTTTTAGTAACTTTACCGCTGATGATAGCCGACGTACAAGCCATGCCGGCCTGCACTGAAACGATGAGCATAATGAGCACTAACAATTTTTTCATGAAGATATCGAGTTTTAGTGTTGATCGGTTTATTTCGCAAATTTAGTGAATTTATTTGATTACCGACGGTTTTTGAGTCTATGATTTTGTAAAAACGCATATTATTCTTATCTTTGGATGTTGAATATAAAATTTTATGACCGACAACAAGCCATTTATATTTGAATGTGAAATCGAGGTTCGCGACTATGAACTCGATGCCGAGGGCATTGTCAATAATGCCAACTATCTTCATTATCTTGAGCATACACGCCACCTGTTTTGTAAATCAGAAGGCTTCTCGTTTGCCGATATGAGAAAACAGGGTATCGACCCGGTGCTTGCAAAAGTAACCATCAGCTATCACACCCCGCTTGTTTCGGGTGATGTTATGACAAGCCGTCTGAACATGCGCCGTGTGGGTCCTCGATTCATTTTTAACCAATGGATCATTAACAGTAAAGGTCAGTCGGTTGTAAAGGCCGAGGTGACGGTTGTAGCCCTTGTCAACGGCAAACTGTCGCGTGGTGACGAACTGGCAGCCCCGTTTACCAAATATCTCGATTAAATTCAAATTCTCTTATTACTTCACGGCCATGAATCCCGCTCCTCCAAATTTCACCCGTAAAAACTCCGAGCTGGTGCTACGCATAGCCCTTAGCCGGCTTAAAGGGATGACTATCGGGTTTGCGGGAATGATTGAGTCGAGGTTTGCTTCATTGTCCGAATTTTTTGAATCGGACACCCGGACCATAGCCGCCATCCTCGGGTCTCAATCGCTCAAGATGTTTGACCGTGACGTGAGAGATGAAGCCTTGAGAACAGCCCGGGCCGAGGAAGAATGGATTACCGTCAACAAGGTAAGACCGCTCTACTTTACTGATGCTGCCTATCCCCAGCGTCTGCTCGATTGTCCCGATGCGCCTGTGATACTCTATACCATCGGCAATACCGACTTTAATACCCGTCATGTGATTGGAATCGTCGGTACCCGACATGCGACTGTCTACGGGCTGTCGTTTATATCCCGTTTTTTAAAAGAACTGTCGGCTTCCATTCCCGACCTCATTACAGTCAGCGGTCTTGCATACGGTATTGACATTGCCGCCCATCGCGATTCACTGACCAACAATATCCCTACAGTCGGAGTTGTCGCCCACGGGCTCTCGACAATCTACCCGGCCTCCCATCGCAAAGATGCGGCCAACATGGTTCGCAACAATGGAGCCATCATCACCGAGTATATTCACGATGCACCGGTTCATCGAGGTAATTTCCTTACTCGAAACCGTATTATAGCCGGGATGTGTGATGCCATCATCGTTGTCGAATCGGCAACCAAAGGGGGCGCCTTACTCACCGCCCGTATTGCCGGAGACTATAACCGTGATGTCTTTGCAGTACCCGGACGCATCAACGACATTTACAGTGCCGGTTGCAACGAACTTATCATAAAAAACCGGGCGGCGATGCTCATGTCGGCCTCGGGACTATGCGATGCGATGGGATGGACGCCGGTCAAAAACGAAGGAATACAACATGAAATCGTCATTGAACTATCTGACGAAGAACAAAAAATAGCCGACTATCTCACCCGGCACGGAGAATCATTTCTTAACAAAATGTCGGTTGACCTTAATATAGTCACTCACCGGCTGATTCAGACTCTCGGCGAAATGGAATTTAACGGAGTGGTAATCAGTCATCCGGGCGGCAAGTATTCTCTTGCCTGACCTCCCCTCTCCCACCTATGTAAAACTTAAAATCTACTGTTATGGAACAAAAAAAGATTATTCCCTCTTCTGAACTGATTATAAACAGCGACGGTTCGGTTTTTCATCTTCACCTCAAACCCGAACAACTCACCGACCGCATTATCCTCGTCGGTGACCCGGAACGCGTCAACATGGTTGCCGAGTATTTTGATGAAAAGACTTTTGAAGTGCAGTCGCGCGAATTTCACACGATTGGCGGCACCTATAAAGGAAAACCTATAATGTGTCTCAGTCATGGTATAGGCCCCGACAATATCGACATCGTCATCAACGAGCTTGATGCTCTCGCCAACATCGACTTCACCACTCGCGAGGTCAAGGAGAATCACCGCACGCTGACCCTCGTCCGCATAGGCACATCGGGTGCCCTTCAGCCCGAACTAAAACTCGGCACACCTGTGATTGCCGAGAAATCAATAGGCTTTGACGGCGTCCTCAACTACTATGCCGGCCGCAACGAGGTTGCCGACCTTGAATTTGAAAAAGCATTTGTCGAGCACACCGACTGGAATCCACTTTGGGCTCGCCCCTATGTCGTTGATGCCGACCCCGAGCTTGTAGAGTGCATCGGACGCGACGACATGGTGCGCGGCAATACCATTTCGGCTGTCGGCTTTTATGGTCCGCAAGGGCGTGAGGTACGTCTGTCACTTGCCAATCCCGGACTAAACCGTTCTATTGAAGAATTCCGCTTTGGTGACCGTAAAATCACAAACTACGAAATGGAATCGGCACCCCTACAGGGTCTCGGACGACTGATGGGTCACAAAGCTATGACCGTCTGCTCCATCATTGCCAACCGCATGAATACCGATGCCAACCCCAACTACAAGACCGCCGTCCGCGACCTAGTGGCCACGGTTCTCGACCGCATCTGACAAAAAAACACGTGCCCTACATCAAACACTGAAAGAGGGTATGTAGGGACGTGCCCTTGGCACGTAGTGGGTGGTAATCAGATAATTGCATTTCTTATGACCTGCTTTCGTCGGAGACGATAAACAATCTTAAGCCCCACAATGGAGCCCGACAGAGCGGATTTGTGGGGTAGAGAGTCAATACCGCACCTCACATCATCGGAGATGATGAACATCATCACACTGGGTTCATCGTATCCGACGATGGGTATAGGGTGTGAGGCCGCATGCCCCACCAAGTCGCTGACGCGCCATGATGGGGTTTAAGCTTGTTAATGGTCTTCGACCAATTCGCCGACTCTCCCGTCCTATTGTTCTCCTATCAAAACTTTATTTGAGCGGGCAGGACGCGAAATATCGTCCCCTCATCATAGTATAACAAGGCGCCGGGCCAATTTTTATTTGACACAGCGCCCATGTATTCTAATAAAAATCATTGTTTTAGACATCCGATGTCGATTGCTCGGTATCCCGCTAACGTTGCAGAAATATAGACTCTTTCATAATATTCCAACCTTAATAATAAAGCGATACATCATATTTTGACATACCGCTTTTAGAACTGTTACTATACTTAATTTTACTTCACCGTTGGCTGCTTTTGATCATTCCAGGCAAGGATACCTCCCTCGAGATTGGTGACCCGATAGCCTTTGGCTGCAAGTCGTGCTGCAGCATCGGCCGAGCGTTTACCGCTGCGGCAATAGACTGCAACCGGTCGTGAGATGTCAAGTGTTTTGAGAGCATCAGTCATGAAATTGTCGTCATAAATATCGATGTTCACCGCACCGGATATGTGCCCCTCGGCAAACTCGGTCGGCGTGCGAACGTCAAGAATCTGTTCGTCGGGATTGGTTATCAGTTTGGCAAAACCGGCGACATCGGTGTTGGTAAACTTTGCGTTGTCCTGTGCATTCATACAACTGCTGAGTCCAAACATAGTCAATAGTAGTAAAAGAAGTTGTTTCACGATTAAAAAATTTAGATATATACAAAAGATGGCGTGCCAAAGTTGACACACCATCCAATTGTATTTAGTTTTGCTCTTAGAGTTCGAGAAGAAGCGTACCGCTTGATGTCATCGAGAGGATGGCATTGTAGAAGCAGCTTACAATACCGAGCAGGATGATACCTGCAACTGAAATCCAGAGACCGAGACGCTCGCTGCAAGACGAACGGAAGGAGGGGATGACACACTCGTTCTCGGTGTTGATAAACATTGCCTTAACAACAAGGAGGTAGTAGTAGAGAGAGATGATAGTGTTGATAAGGGCGATGAGCACGAGAACATAGATTGCGGTCGAACCCTGCTGAATTGCTCCGGTAAAGATAAAGAACTTGGAGAAGAACCCGGCAAACGGAGGAATACCTGCAAGAGAGAACATAGCAAGCATCATGGCAACCGAAAGACGCGGATTGGTTTTGTACAATCCGTTGTAGTCGGTCATGTCAAGCTTGCCGGTTGCATTCTCGATAGCACCGATAACACCAAAGGCTGCAAGGTTGGAGAAGATGTAAACAAGGATGTAATACATCATTGAAGCGAGACCCGTAGTGTTGTAGGCAATCACACCGAGCATGATGTAGCCGGCCTGTGATACAGATGAGAACGCGAGGAAGCGTTTCATGTTGCGCTGACGGATGGCAAAGAGGTTACCGACAGTGATTGTAAGGATGATGAGCGCATAGAGCATCCATTCCCATGCATCGCTGTAGAACTGGCCGAATGCCTGAACAAGAATCACGAGGAACGCAAACGCGGCTGCACCTTTTGAGATAACCGACAGATAAGAGGTCACCGAAGTGGGAGCGCCCTGATATACGTCGGCGGTCCAGAGGTGGAACGGCACGAGCGAGAGCTTGAATCCGATACCCGAGATGACAAAGGCGATAGCCATTGTGAGCATCACCGAGTTGGCGGCACCGAGAGCCGAATAGATGTCGCTGAAGTAAAGCGAACCCGACAGACCGTAAACAAAAGACAGACCCATCATGAAGATGGCCGACGAGAATACGGCAGTGAGGATATATTTGATAGCGGCTTCGTGGCTTTCATAATGTTTCTTGTCAAAGGCAACCATAGCGGCAAGGGGAAGTGATGCCGACTCAAGACCAATGACAAAGAGGAGGAAGTGACGGGCCGAAATCATGAGGTACATACCGAAGAGTGTCAGCAGGAGCAATTCATAAAACTCGCCGCGACGCATGATCTGGAACTCGGAGTTGGCCCACTGGGTTGCCTGAATGAGAACAATGAGCACACCCACATTGAGGATGTTCTTGATTGTCGACATCACAGGACCGGTAACATACATTCCGGCAAAAGCGCTTGTGTACTCACAAGCCGACAGACAGCAGAACGATGCCACGGTGAAAATCGCAAACACTCCACAGGTGAAACCTGCGGTCGCGTTCAAAGCCTTTTTAGGCATGAACGTGTCATAGAGGAAGACCAGGAGAAAGACAATAAGGAGTCCGATCTCCTGCTTCATTGCTAAAAACTGAGAATAGTCCATTATTTGTCGTTTTCGTTAGTTCATTCCCAAAAATGCAGCGATACCCGAGTGTTGAGTAAAGTTGAGCACCGAGAATATTTCGGGTGAGAAAGTAAATTTAATCAGATTGATGAAGAAGTTGGGGAAGCAACCGATTCCGGCAACACAGATGATGAGAGTGGCGGTCGAGAGACGTTCCCACCAGGTGGCATCGGTGAGCTCGCGGTGATGGTCGTCATAAACCGGACCAAGAAGGAGCTTGCCGACAACACGGAGGATATAAACCGCTGTAATCACAATCGAGCAGCAAGCGATGATAGTGAACACGAGGCGGAGTGAACCTGCTCCGGCGAGATAATCGGCCATACCCTGCTGGAATGAACCGACAAAGATTGTCATCTCGGCTACGAATCCCGAGAGTCCGGGAAGACCGAGCGACGCCATACCGGCGATTACATAGCAAACGGCGAGATAAGGCATGATTTGCATGAGACCGCCCATCTGACGGATATCACGTGTGTGGGTACGTCCGTAAATCATACCGATGAGTGCAAAGAAGAGTGCTGTCATGAGACCGTGTGAAAGCATCTGCATGATTGCGCCCGACATTGCGGTGGTGTTGAGCATGAGGATCGCAAAAAGAACGAGACCGCAGTGGCTCACCGACGAGTAGGCGTTGATATACTTGAGGTCGGTCTGGACACAAGCCGAGAACGCACCATAGACAACCGAGATACCGGTGAGGATAAGGAAAATCCATGCGAGTTCGTTTGCGGCATAAGGCATCAGATAGATTGCCACGCGGAAACATCCGTAACCTCCCAGTTTCATGAGCACGCCTGCGTGAAGCATTGACACGGCTGTAGGAGCTGAAGCATGACCGTCAGGGCTCCATGTATGGAACGGGAACATTGCACCGAGCACGCCGAAACCGACAAATGTCATGGGGAAGAGGAAGAGCTGCCAGTTTTCCGAGATTGCACCGTTTTGGGCAATTTCAAGAAGATTCCATGTCAAGGGCTGACCTTCGGGAGCCGAGTGATAGTAGATACCGATGAGACCGAGCATGAGGAATGCCGAGCCACCCATAAGCATCAGTGTCAGCTTCATTGCCGAATAGTTCTTGTTGCCCGAACCCCATACACCGATAAGGAGGTACATGGGAATAAGAGCTACCTCATAGAACATGAACATGGTGAACAGGTCGATTGAGATGAAGAAGCCAAACACACCTGTCGAGAGAAGGATGAGCCAAAGGAAAAATTCTTTGGGCTGGGCAATTGTCCATGAAGCAAACGAGCCTGTGAGAAGGATAATCGATGAAAGAAGAATCATCGCTACCGAGATACCGTCGACACCGACAGCGAGATTGATGTTGAGCGGAGTGAACCATGACCATGAACCCATATAGAGCATCGGATCGGTCGCACCCACGTGACGGAGATGCAGATAATCGACAAGCAGGTAAACCGAGAGGGCTGTGAGGGCGAGAGAGCCGACAACGGCCACGGCGCGAATCTGCTTGACATTCTGACAAAGGGCCACTCCGGCGAGCATTAACACCGGGATAACCACGAAATATATTAAGATATTGTCGAACATAGCTTACTGTTTTGATGATTGGCTTTAATTGACATTATAGCAAGCAGATTGCTGTGATTGAACCGAGGAGGATAACACCGATGAGGTAAATCCAGACATACATCTGAACATTGCCCGACTGGAGACCGCGAATCGACCACGAAGCCTTGTTGGTGATGGTAGCGAAGCCATCCATTGTACCGTCGATGATGTGACGGTCAAACCATGCGATAGGTTTGCAGACAAGGCCAAAGATGATGCGGTGAGTGATGAACATGTAAAGTTCGTCCCAGTAGAAACGGTGGTAGCACCAGTCCCAGAGAGCGGGAAGAGCGTTGCGCATTTTGGCGGGAAGTTCGTTCTCGGTTTTGTACATCTTCATTGCGATGAGGATAGCGACAACAGCTACGGTAAGGCTTATTGCGGCAACCGACCAGTCAAGATTCGCAAGGTTGGTAAAGAAGTTGACCGACTCAAACATGGGGTGACCGTTCCAGGTTACAAGATTTCCGAAGGGAACGAAACCGGCAAGACATGAAACCACGGCAAGAATTACGAGCGGGAGTGTCATTGTCCAGGCCTGATCATGGGGTGCGTGGTGAGGATCATGCACTTTATGTTCTTTCCACCAGAAGATGAGGAAGTAGAGACGGAACATGTAGAAGGCGGTGAGGCCGGCTACAAGCGACATCCAGATATACCAGAAAATCGAATGACCGAAGCAAGCGGTGAGGATTTCATCTTTTGAGAAGAATCCGGCAAAGGGAATGATACCGGCGATTGCAAGACAGCCAATCAGGAAGGTGATGTGGGTGATGGGCATATACTTGCGGAGGCCGTGCATCGCTGTATAGTCGTTTGAACCGATAGCGTGGATAAGAGCACCTGCACAAAGGAAGAGGAGCGCCTTGAACATGGCGTGGGTAAAGAGGTGGAACATCGAAGCCATGTAGCCGAGACCGTGGTGGAACTCGGGACGGGCAACGCCGAGCGAAACCATCATGAAGGCAATCTGAGAGATTGTCGAGAAGGCAAGCACGCGTTTGATGTCAATCTGAACGCAGGCAACCATCGCCGCATAGAAGGCGGTCAGAGCACCAACCACAACGATGATGTTGAGCGCGGCAGTCTCCATGAGATAGAGCGGGAAGAGACGGGCCACGAGATAAACGCCGGCGACAACCATTGTAGCAGCGTGGATGAGTGCCGATACAGGGGTAGGACCTTCCATCGCATCGGGAAGCCATATGTGGAGGGGCATCATTGCCGATTTACCCATACCACCCATGAAGATGAGCACAAGCGCCCAGGTCAGTACCGACGCGCCCATGAATGTTGAGGCGGGATTCTCGGTAAAGAGGGTAAGAATCGAGTTGGCTGTACCCTCGCTCACCTGATAAACATTGTTGAGACCCTCGACAGCCACCGAAGTGAGCTGGGTGAAGTCAAATGTTCCGGCATAGAACGAGAGGATGAGGATACCGATGAGGAAGCCAAGGTCGGCAAAGCGGGTAACGATAAATGCTTTTTTAGAAGCCGATACAGCCGACGGACGGGTGTAGTAGAAACCGATGAGAAGATAAGATGAAGCACCCACAAGCTCCCAGAAAATATACATCTGGAAAATATTGGTTGCTACAACCAACCCGAGCATCGAGAACGAGAAGAGCGAAAGGAAAGCGTAAAAACGCTGGAAACCTTTTTCCCAAACACCATGATGGTCACGCATGTAACCGTTGCTGTAGAGGTGAACCATGAACGAGATGGTGGTGATGACCACAAGCATCATGGCCGAAATCGGGTCGATGAGGAAACCGAGTCTCAAAACAAGAGACGGGGTGAACTGAAGCCAGGTTACATTGAAAACAATCTGCTGGAGACGTTCACCGTCGGCATTGATAAAGTCGGGGTTACCCGAGAAGAAATAGGTAAAGGCGACTGTATAGGCGCAGATAAGAGTCACGCCCATACCGGCAGTACCGAGGATGCCGGCAAGCCTATGGCTCATATATTTACCGAGCAGTCCCAGAAAAAGGAACATGAACAGCGGTAAAGCCAGAATTATGATAGGTAATGTAGCGTCCATAGGTCTTAAAATTTCATTTTATTGATTTCACGGACATCAATGTCAGAAGCGACACGGAAGATATTGATGATAATGGCTATGGCGAGAGCCGTTTCAGCGGCCGCGATAGCGATTGCAAAAAGCGTGAAGAACATGCCTTCCATATTGCCTGGGAAAAGGAAGCGGTTGAAGACAACAAAATTGATGTCGACCGCGTTGAGCATCAGTTCCAGCGAAATGAGGATGGCAATCATGTTTTTACGGGTGATGAATCCGTAGACGCCGCAGCAGAACATGAAGAGCGACGGGATGAGGTAATAAATCATTGTCAATTCCATAGCTCATTAACGTTTACGGGCGATTACGACACCGCCGATTATACATGCAAGTAACAACACACTGACAGCCTCGAAAGGAAGGAGATACTGATAATGGGCGGTTCCCATGAGAGCCTCTCCAACCTTTTGCATATCGGGATTGGACATCTCGGGACGCGATACCAGCATTTCACAACGGCTCAGAAGTGACCACGCTGCCACGATAAACATAGCGGCGGCGCCAATTAAACCGATTGTTTTAGACTTTGAGGCGAGTTTCTCGCTATTGTCGCCGGGATGGCTCGTCAAAAGGATAGAGAAGACGAACAGAACGACAATACCACCTGCGTAAACCGCAATCTGCACAGCGCCGAGGAACTCATAATCGAGTTGGAAATAGATGGCGGCAGTAGCAAACAGCGAAAATAGCAGGTAAGTCGCGGCACGAAGAATCTTTCGTGTCGTGACAGCGAGAATCGAGAAGATGACAATCGCAAGCGCGATTACCACATACATGATTATACTTCCTACTGATTCCATATTGTAGATTGATTTTATTATTCAGGTTTGGCTTCGGCGGCTGGTGCGGCTCCTTCTTGACTGGCAGCAGCGGCGGCAGCAGCGGCCTTCTTGGCGGCAGCAGCTTTCATTGCAGCCTCGATACGTGCTTTTTTAGCGGCCTCGGCAGCAGCTTTTTCCTCGGGTGTGGGTTCTGGATCAGGAACCTCGGGGAGATAGTTGAGCTGTTTCACAAGTTTTGAACGGGTAAATACAGCCTGTTCAAAGTCGTTAGAAAAATCAAGAGCATTGGTCGGACATGTTGTGACACAAAGCTGACAGAATGTACAGCTGCCGAGATCATAGATGTAACGGTCGAGCTTTTTCTTTTTCTTGCCGTCGGGAGTCTCTACCATTTTAGTCTCAACGGTATTGTACCGTTGGGACAGTTACGTTCACAGGTTCCGCAAGCAATACATTTGTGGCGTCCTTCGTTGTCATAGATAAGTTCAAGACATGCGCGGAATCGCTGGGCCACGTGGTGAGTTTCGCGATTTTCGGGATATTTTTCGGTAATCTTCGGCGTAACAAATTCTTTACCGGTTACCGAAAGTCCTTTTACAAGGCTCGCAATACCGGTGCCTAATGATGAAAAATAATCTTTTACACTACCCATAGAAAATGAATATGCTAATTAATGAATTAAGTTTTCTATTTGACCTGTCCGCCGAGAATATCAAGGAGCTCGGTTGTGATGCTCTGCTGGCGGAGTTTGTTATATTCAAGCTGGAGCTGTTCAAGAAGCTTTTTGGCATTATCATTTGCGCTCTGCATTGCCATCACTCGCGCAGCCTGCTCGGCGGCACGGTTCTCAGTGAAAACTTCCTGCATGAGCGACAACAGATAAAGCGGTAATACAGCGCGGAAAATTGTAGGTGCATCCGGTTCAAAAATGTAGGGACGCGATGACGCGGCTGTCCCTTCAAGTCCGTTAAATTTGTCAGACGAAATGGGCAGCAGCTGTTCGGTCACAGGCATCTGGCGACTCACGCTCTTGAAATTCATATACAGAATGTCAATTTGGTCAAGCGAGCCACTGGTAAATGAATCGCGCAAAACACCGGTAAAGCGTTTGACGGCATCACCTGACGATTTGGAATCAATACCGTCGACAGGCGCCACGGTTATGTTTGCATCATCGAGTTTACGGACAGCCTTACACATTTTTGCACCGACAGGAATAACGGTGATTTTCACACCCTCGCCAAAACGACGGCGATAGTCGGCTATATTACCAAGTAAAATCTTGAACAGGTTAACATTATAGGCACCACAGAGACCGTCGTCCGAACCCCAGACTACCAGCCCGAGATTCTGAACCGGACGTTCTTCAAGAAGGGGCGACGAAACCGGAGCATCGGCCGAAAGCAGATTCCCGATAATGGTTTCGACCTGCTTGCGGAAAGGAAGCTGCTTTTTGAGGGCAGATTCGGCTTTATGCATTTTTGCAGACGAAATCATTTTCATGGCACCGGTGATTTTCTCGGAAGAAGCCACCGAACCAATTCGTCCTTTTAATTCTCGGAGGGTTGCCATTGCAGAATATAATGTTAATTATTTGGATTTGCTGTGATATGATGATTTTAAACAGATAATCAGAGTGTCATTGTCAGTTATAGCGGCCTGAGATCTCAGCGGCTACCTCGGTTAGAGTCTTGGTGACATCATCGGTCAACTGACCCGAAGCGATTGTATCAAGAACATTCTGATGTTTGGCATGAAGTACCTGGAGGAACGATTTTTCAAACTCGGCTACCTTGTCAAGAGGCACATTTTCAAGAAGACCGTTTACACCACAATAGATTACTGCAACCTGGTCGGCTACAGGCACGGGGTGATACTGGGGCTGTATGAGAAGCCGTTCGTTTTTGCGGCCTCGGTCAATGACACGGGCTGTAACGGCGTCGATATCACCGCCAAATTTTGTAAACGATTCAAGTTCACGGAACTGAGCCTGGTCGATTTTGAGTGTACCTGCCACTTTTTTCATCGACTTGATCTGAGCGTTACCACCTACACGCGACACCGATATACCAACATTGATAGCCGGACGGATACCTCGGTTAAAGAGTGCCGTCTCAAGATAAATCTGACCGTCGGTAATCGAGATAACGTTGGTCGGGATATAGGCCGAAACGTCACCTGCCTGGGTCTCGATGATGGGGAGCGCTGTGAGCGAGCCACCACCTTTTACCATAGGTTTGAGAGCCTCGGGGAGGTCGTTCATCATCGATGCGACATGCTGGTTGTCGATAATCTTGGCCGCACGTTCGAGAAGACGGGAGTGCAGATAGAAGATATCGCCGGGATAGGCCTCGCGACCTGAAGGACGTTTGAGAATAAGCGAGATTTCACGATAAGCGACAGCTTGCTTTGAAAGGTCATCATAAACGATGAGCGCGTCACCTCCGGTATCACGGATAAACTCACCGATTGCAACACCGGCAAACGGTGAATAGTAACGCATGGCCGCCGAGTCAGATGCAGTGGCGGCAACGACTACCGTATATTCGAGCGCGCCGTGTTGACGAAGTGTTTCAACGATAGCGGCAACCGACGATGCCTTTTGGCCGATAGCGACATAGATACAGTAAACTGGCTTGCCATCTTCAAAGTTCTTGCGCTGATTGATGATGGTGTCGATAGCGATGGCGGTTTTACCAATCTGACGGTCACCGATGATGAGCTCACGCTGACCGCGACCGATGGGCACCATCGAGTCAACAGCCTTGATACCGGTTTGAAGCGGCTGCTTCACCGGCTGACGGAAGATGACTCCGGGAGCCTTGCGTTCGAGAGGCAAATCGATCAACTCACCCTCAATGGGGCCACGACCGTCGATAGGTTCACCGAGGACATTGATTACACGTCCGAAAAGGCCTTTTCCGACAGGGATGGATGCGATTTTGCCGGTACGTTTAACCGACATATTTTCGGTGACTTTGTTGACATCGTTTAGGAGGATGACACCGACGTTGCTTTCCTCAAGGTTGAGAGCGACGCCTTTGACACCGTTTTCAAATTCAACAAGCTCGTTGGCTCTTACATTGTCGAGACCATAAACGTGGGCCACACCGTCACCGACTTCAAGAACCGAGCCGGTTTCTTCAAACGAAACGTTGGCATTAACGTTTTCGAGTTGTGATTTTAATACTTCAGATATCTCGCTTGGGTTGATCATTATTCAGATTCAGTTGCTAAAAAGTTTCAAACGCAATTGTTTCAGTTCATTCTTGATAGAGGCGTCAAGTCGTTTGTTGTCGAGGCTGACAACAAAGCCGCCAATTAGGTCGGGGTCGACCGTAGTATTGAGTCGGATGTCGGCATCGGCCGGGAGCTGGTCAGCAATTGCCTTGCATATGCGGGCAAGCTCGTCGTCCGACATCGGAGCCGCCGATGTTACATCGACAATAAAGATGTTGTTGGCCTTACGGTATAGGTCAAGATAAGCCAGCGCTGTCGCACGTATCAAGTCAATACGTTTGTTTTTGACAAGCAATTTGAGAAAATCGTTAAAAAGGTCGGCGCGCGATTTATCAGAATCGCCGGCGGCCGTGTTAAGCAAATTGATTTTCTCGGCATCTTTTACAAACGGATTGGCAATCGTAGGCTCAAGCCGGTCATTTCCGGCAAAAGATGATGCCAGAGTCGACATGAGGTCATAGATGTCGGCAGCGGCCGATTTCTGAACGGCAACTTTATAAAGAGCTTTGGCGTAACGACGCGGAATAAGGCCTTCGTTCATTCTTTACTGTTTTAGTTTTGATTCTCTACCTGGTCGAGAAGGGAGTTTACAAGAGCTTGCTGTGCTTGAGGGTCGTTGAGCTGACGTCTCAAAACCTGCTGAGCAATGTTGAGCGCAATCACGCCGACCTGCTGACGCAGTGAATTTTCGGCTTCTTTACGCGACTGCTCAATAGAAATTTTAGCGGCTTCAACTTCCTTATGGGCGACTTCTTTGGCGTTGGCACGCGCTTCTTCAACAATCTGCGCTTTGAGAGAGTCGGCCTCACGGATGATGTCGGCTTCCTTACGCCTTGCAGCGGCAACGATATCGTCGGCCGATTTGCGGGCATTGTCAAGCTGCAGACGCGCTTGTTGAGCATACTCCACCCCCTTGTCGATAAGGTCGGCACGCTCGTCGACGCTCTTCATGATCACTGGCCATGCAAACTTCCACAAGATGAGGAAGAGCAAAGCAAATGACACGAACATCCAGAAGACGAGACCGAAACTCGGGGTGAAAAGTTCCATAGGATACTTTTAAAAGTTGTTGATTAAACGAATAGAGCGAGAACGCACACAATGACAGCGAAAAGTGCGACACCCTCGACGAGAGCCGCGATCACAATCATATTTGAACGGATGTCACCGGCTGCTTCGGGCTGACGAGCTATGGCTTCCATAGCTGAAGAACCAATTTTACCGATACCGAGACCTGCGCCAACGGCTGCAATAGCTGCACCGATGCTTGCGCCTAAACCGAGGAGAGCTTCAACTGCTACTAAAATCATTGAGAACATAATGATAATGTGTTTAATTGTTTGTTATTTTGTTTATTTTATTTCTTTAATTTGCTGAAATATGCTGGGGATGGGGTTCCTTTTTCTCATGTTCGTGATGCCCGTCTTCCTGAGCGAGTGAAATAAATATGGTCGAGAGCATGGTGAACACGTATGCCTGAATGAACGATACAAGAACATCTATCAGAAGCATGAACACCGAGAAGAGAATCGAGACGATGGCCGTAGCTCCACCAACTGCCACACTGATAACCGAGGCAAAGATAAAAATGAGAAGTGTAAGCACTATCACAATCATATGACCTCCCATCATGTTGGCAAAAAGACGCACTGTCAGAGCGGCCGGTTTGGTAAAGATACCGAACAGCTCGATAAGAGGCATAATCGGTAAGGGAAACTTGAGCCAGAGGGGAACATCGGGCCAAAAAATCTCTTTCCAATAATGTTTTGTACCGAATATGTTGGTAACAAGAAATGTCAGAATAGCCATCGTCATGGTCACAGCGATATTGCCGGTAAGGTTGGCACCGCCGGGGAAAATTACAATTAGTCCCAGCAGGTTCATCATAAAGATGAACATAAAGACTGTCAGGAGGAACGGGGCAAATTTTTTCGCCTTATCACCGAGAGTCGATTTTACCACACCGTCATAGATGAATACAAACAGTGCCTCAAATGCTCCACGGGCACCACGCGGTGCACCATAAGGATGTTTTTTATACCAGCCCACGAGAGCAAAAGCAAACCATAATACCAATGCTACGGTAATAAAGACTGCAAGAACGTTTTTTGTAATCGAGACATCAAACGGAACGCGTTCCTGACCATCGACCAACTCGACAACTTTACCACGGTGGGGTCCTTCGGTAGGAACCACAAAAGTCGTGTTACCGTCGACATATTCATGACCATGAGCGATACGCGCCGATGAGAAGCAATGGAGACCGTCGCTGCCAAAGACAATCACGGGCAACGGGATGCGTCGGTGGTGGGAAAACGGTAGCTCCCAACCATAGGCATCTCCGAGGTGCTCGAAGATGATCTCCTTCGGATCGATTTTTTTCTCTCCCTGTCCGTTGGCCGAGTCAGCGGCGGCATCACTGAAGCCAAGCGCCATGAAGCCTGCGATAACAAGGATAATTATGAAAGTAATGAGCTTCTTCATCGTCACTGTCAATATATGCAAACCGACACCACGTTGTTGTCAACGTCGACTATACCTTCTTCGATATCAATATCACGGGAGCCTTCGGGCGTTGTGAAACTGATGACTCCCTTGACAAGAGTCGAAATCAGCGATGCATGATGGTCGAGCACCGTGAACAGACCTTTTTCTCCGGGCAGTGTCACCGATTTGGCCTGACCTTCATATACGATTTCCTGGGAAGATATAACTTTTAGTGTCATTGCTGTTTTTCTCTTTTGTTAATTTCAACACCGAGGGCTGTTTACTTAACCTCTTCAAGCATGCGTTTACCTTTGGCAATAGCCTCGTCGATTGTACCGACATTGAGGAACGCCTGTTCGGGATACTGGTCCATCTCGCCGTTGAGAATCATCTTGAAGCCTCGAATTGTCTCGCTCAGGGGCACCATCACACCGGGAAGGCCGGTAAACTGCTCGGCCACGTGGAAGGGTTGTGAGAGGAAACGCTGGGCACGGCGTGCTCGTGCAACGACGAGTTTATCATCGTCCGAGAGCTCGTCAACACCAAGGATAGCGATAATATCCTGAAGCTCGTTATATTTCTGAAGGAGCTGTTTCACGGCCTGAGCGACATTATAGTGTTCCTCACCGATGATATTGGGGTCGAGGATTCGCGATGTCGATTCGAGGGGGTCAACGGCAGGATAAATACCAAGCTCCGAGATTTTACGGCTAAGCACTGTTGTTGCGTCAAGGAAGCTGAATGTAGTTGCCGGAGCCGGGTCGGTCAAGTCGTCGGCAGGCACGTAAATTGCCTGTACTGATGTGATAGAACCGTTTTTGGTCGATGTGATTCGTTCCTGAAGAGTACCCATTTCCGATGCAAGAGTAGGCTGATAACCTACGGCCGAAGGCATTCGTCCGAGAAGTGCCGACACCTCTGAACCGGCCTGGGTGAAACGGAAGATGTTGTCGATAAAGAGAAGAATATCTTTGCCGCCGCCGTCCTGGTCACGGAATTGCTCGGCTACTGTAAGACCCGACAGAGCCACACGAAGACGTGCACCCGGAGGTTCGTTCATCTGGCCGAACACAAGTGTAGCCTGAGACTTGGCGACTTCATTCATGTCGACATCGTCGAGGTTCCACTGGCCTTCCTCCATACCTTTGGCAAATTTCTCGCCATATTTCATAACACCGCTCTCGATCATCTCGCGGAGCAGGTCATTACCTTCACGTGTACGTTCACCTACACCGGTAAACACCGAGAAACCGTTATGGCCTTTGGCGATATTGTTGATGAGCTCCATGATGAGCACTGTTTTGCCCACACCGGCGCCACCGAACAAACCGATTTTACCACCCTTGCTATAAGGCTCGAGAAGGTCGATAACCTTGATACCGGTAAAAAGGATCTCAGTACCGATAGTAAGGTCTTCAAACTCGGGAGCAGGCTGATGGATGGGACGGAGATCATCGCGTTTGAGCTCGGGAAGGTGGTCGATAGCATCACCGACAACATTGAGCAGACGTCCTTTAACCTGGTCGCCGGTCGGAACGGCGATGGGATGTTCGAGGTTGTCAACTTTCATACCGCGCTGAAGACCGTCGGTACTTTCCATAGCGACGCAACGGACGGTGTCCTCGCCGATATGCTGTTCAACCTCGAGAATTAATCTTGAGCCGTCGGGGCGGTCGATTTTCAAGGCAGTGAAGATAGGAGGGAGGATGTTGTCCTCGCCTTCAAAAGCCACATCGACAACGGGGCCGATAACCTGTGCTATTTTTCCAAAATTGTCACTCATAGTTTTGTCAGTGATAATATCTTTGGTATTTGATTCAAATTATTTACTTAAAATGTCAATCAAAGGTGAATACCATAAACG
>JAIDNJ010000051.1 GCA_029063895.1 Muribaculaceae bacterium
GTTTTACCGTCACCCATCCCATCGTGGTTTACATCGACTCGATGAGAACCGACGCCTGAGCGGCGATGCCCTCGCCACGACCTGTGAAACCGAGATGTTCGGTAGTGGTGGCTTTTACTGAAACGCAGTCAAGTTCAAGTCCGAGGTCATCGGCCACGTTCAGACGCATGCGGTCAATAAACGGTGACATTTTTGGAGCCTGTGCTATGATAGTGATGTCGGCGTTGACAGGCCGGTAATTTTTTTCTTCAAGCAGGTCTACGACATTACGCAGCAGACGGCGGGAGTCGGCTCCTTTCCAGCGCTTGTCGGTGTCGGGAAAGTGATAGCCTATGTCGCGCAGGGCGGCGGCCCCGAGCAATGCATCGGCAAGAGCGTGGAGAGCGACGTCGGCATCGCTGTGGCCAAGCAGACCTACTTCCGAGGGGATAGCGACCCCGCAAATTATACATGGACGTCCCTCGACGAGAGCATGGACGTCAAAACCGTTTCCGATTCTAATCATAAGTTTTATTGTGTCTGTCAAAAACTGAATTAAGAATAATCTATGTTTTTTATCGGCGGCCAAACAACTCGGCGAGGCCGTCCATATCAAAGGTCAGTGTGAAACGCAACGTTTGGTCAAGTGGAGATGTCGCCGCCGTGGCAACCATATATGAAGCGTCGAGCCGCACTACATTGAGCGAGAATCCGGCACCGAACCCAATATAGTTACGGTTGCCTTTATACCGGCTTTCGTGATGATAGCCCGTTCTCAGGAAAAAACGGTTGTTGAAGTCATATTCGGCTCCCAGCGACCAGTTTATTTCACGCATTTCTTCTTTGAAACCTCCCGGCGCGTCGCTGAATGATTTGAAAATACCTGAAATTGGTGACATATCTTCCCATTTTTGCAATGCTTCAAGGTATTTTTCTTCACCCTCGACTGTCGATGTGTCATAGTCGCTTTCGCGTGGTTTTGTCGGCACAAGTAGTTTGTTGAGGTCGAGCGACAGTGCAAGATTGTGGTTGTCGGCCATGGGAAACATGAAGGTAGTCCCCAACCTGAGATTTGTAGGTAGAAATGCAGGATCGGCGCCTTGATTATAGCTCACTTTCGTGCCTATGTTGGATATGTTCCATCCCCATGACCACTGGCACTCGTTACGGCCTATGATAGGATATGTGGTAAAATAGCCGGCAAGGTCGGCCGAAAATGCCGGGGCTCCGGTCGACTGGTCGCCGGCATATGTGTCGGCAAACCCGAGGTCGCTGTATATATAGCGCAGCGTGAGCCCCATAGAGTATGTTTCTGAAAGTTTTCGTGAATAGCTAAGGTCAATTGACATTTCATAGGGGTGAAGCGAAATGTCGGCAGCTCCGTCAATGTTGTGGATGTCAACGTTTCCAAGCGAGAAATAGCGTAATGAAGCCCCGATTGCCTGATTGTCGTCACGTCCCGGTTTCCAGTAGCCCGAGATATTGGTTAGGAATATATCTTTTATCAGGTTGCGCATCCAGGGTGTGTAGCTTAGCGAGACGCCTCCCCGGCTGAGTGCAAAGGCATATTTTGATGGATTCCAGAACTGGGAATTGACATCGGGCTCGGTGGCGGCGCCTATATCGCCGAGTGAGGCTCCGCGGGCATCAGGAGCAATCAGGAGCGAGTTTACCCCGGTGTTGATCGGGTTAAATTCCGAGTCTTTGATATAGTCGTCGGCCATGGCGACTGACGCCACGGCCGCGACTAAGTTTATCGTGATGATTCTTTTGAAACCGATCATGCAGGCTGTTGTTTTCTTGAGAGGGTGACAAAGCGGAACCTTACCCCCGAGCGTTCGTCGGTAAGGCTTTCACCCGATTCGATCTCGATCCAATGGTCGGCGCTGACCGTAGGGAAAAACGTATCGGGGCTGTCGGCCTCATCGTCGATAAGGGTGAGATAAAGTGTGTCGGCTATCGGCATTGCCTGGCGGTAGATTTCTCCGCCCCCGATGATAAATATTTCCCGCCCCGACGTGTCGGCCATCCTCAGCGCTTCTCCG
This sequence comes from Muribaculaceae bacterium, assembly GCA_029063895.1. GTDB lineage: Bacteria > Bacteroidota > Bacteroidia > Bacteroidales > Muribaculaceae > CAJUPY01. The sequence continues at coordinate 2,025 of JAIDNJ010000051.1, forward strand.
AGCGACCCGGCACGTTCGATGTCGGGCGCGTTAAATGTCTCGTTGCGCGTAATCACAATGTTGCGTCGGCCGGGGAGAGCGCCTTTGGGCAGCGACTCAAAGGTCTTGCGTCCCATCACCACGGGACATCCCATGGTGAGTGACTTGAAACGACGGAGGTCGGCCGATATGTGATAGGGCATGTCCCCGCCGCGACCTATTGCATTGTTGCGGTCAACAGCTACAATGATACTTGTTTTATTCTTCATAAAGGAGATAGGGACGGCGCTGATTTTTGAATTTCTCAACGTCACCTGCCCATGTGGCCTTGATCTCGTCGGCCGATTTACCGTCCTTGATCATCTGACGGATATCGCCTCGACCGGCAAGAAGCTCAAAGAAGCGGGTGAAAAATTCATCACCGAGATTAGTGTTGTTGTATGCGTCGATTACATATGAAAAGTCTACACCCTTGGCGATGATTTCCTCGTCGCTGAGTGATCGGAGGTCACGGCCGTGACAAAGTTTATCGAGCAGCGGGGGATTTTTTGCACCGTCGACACTGCGGGGAGTGAAGTCATAGGTTCCGTTCTTGAAATCGGGGTGACCGTAAATTTCAAAAGGAGCGTCGGTTCCGCGGCCCAGACTCACGGGTGTACCCTCAAAGTAGCATATCGAGGGATAAAGATAGATTGCGTGGTTGTTCTTGAGGTTGGGCGACGGAGCGATGGGGAGCTCATAGCGTGTCTGGTGGGTATAATTCTGGCAGGGAATAACGGTCAAGGGAATTTTTGCACCATCTTTGAGCCAGCCTTCACCGTTGGCCATGCGTGCGATTTCGCCAAGAGTCATACCGTGTACGGTAGTGATGGGGAGACGTCCGACGCCCGACTGATATTTCATGTCGAGGATGGGACCGTCGACATACATTCCGTTGGGATTGGGACGGTCGAGAACCATGAATTCCTTGTTGTCGCGGGCGGCGGCGTTCATGAGATCAATCATGGTGCAGTAGTATGTATAGAAGCGGAGACCCACATCCTGAATATCGGTGACAATGATGTCAAACTGGTCCATTACCTCTTTGGCCGGGTAGCGTGACTTGCCGTCATAGAGCGACGCGATGGGTATACCTGTAACAGGGTCGACCGAACTGCTGACATGCTCGCCGGCATCAGCTTTACCACGGAATCCGTGTTCGGGTGAGAATATTGTTGTTACGTTAAGTCCTTCTTCAAGCATGAGGTCGAGCACATGTTTGTCGCCCACCATGCCGGTGTGGTTTGAAAGAAGAGCGATACGTTTGCCTTTGAGTCGCGGAAAATATTCCGATGTACGGGCGGCTCCCACCACGACGTCGGTGTTCTCGGCGGCCTGAGCGGGGCGGCATGCTGCCAGGGTGATGACAGCGATAACGAGGATAGATAGTAGTTTTCTCATCGTCAAAAATGATGTAGGTTGGTTTATGTTAAATATATATTTTCCAAAGTTACAGCCTTTTGGTCAAACGGCCAAATAAAAATGGTAATGGATGGCTAAAAAACGCGTCGCGCGTCTGATTCCTTTGACCGGAATCGGGCGCGCGGCGTTATCTTCCAATTAGAGTTCAACTAAATTTTGGTAGAAGAAGAGAGAGAGTTGTCTTGAATCAGTGGTTATGGTTATGAGTATAAATTTAAGCGTTGGTTATGAGGTGAGGCGGCTTAGCGGATATCGTAATCTTTGAGCATGACCTGAAGACGCTGGCGCGCGAAGAAGATGCGGCTCTTTACGGTTCCGAGGGGAAGATTCATCTTCTCGGCGATTTCATTGTATTTGTATCCGGCCACGTGCATCGAGAAGGGGATGCGATATTCATCTGAGAACGAATTGATGGCGTCGGTGATTTCTTTAGCTGCGATTGAGCCTTCCGGGGTCTCAAAACCTGATTCCTGGGGGAGGTTGAGGTGATAGAGATCTTCGGTTTGGTCGATAACTGTAGCCGAGCGGACAACTTTGCGGTAGTTGTTGATGAAGATGTTGCGCATGATAGTGAATACCCATCCTTTGAAGTTGGTGTTCTCTACATACTTGTCTTCGTTGTCAAGCACCTTGAGTGTTGTGTCCTGAAGAAGATCATAGGCATCGTCACGGTTTGATGTCAACATGTAAGCAAAGTTAAGAAGGTTGCTCTGGATGCCGAGAAGCTTGGTCTGGAAGTTAGATGAACTCATAATTGTAATTTTTTAATGGGTGAAGTTTATAGTTGAAATTTAAGTAACGTTTGTGTTACGATTTGATTACACTGCAAAGTTACAAATTAAATTTGTGTTACAAAACAATTTCACAACTTTTTTTCAAAAAAAATGCACTTTTTTTTAGTGAAAATTTTAATTGGTTGAAAATCAAAGAGATGGCATTAGGGCGATTTCTGATAAAAATCTGTTACATTTGTTACAAATTATCTTTTTGAGTGTAACATGTGTGTTTTTGTCTGTAACAGAAGCTTGAGATTGTAACAGAAATAACACAAAAAAATCCCGTAAACCTGTTACAAGGCCTACGGGAATCAAGTGTTCTATGTTGTAAAAACAGAGTTTAAATACTCTTGCCGAGTCTGATTGCTGATTTTTTAGCTTCGTTGCGCACTTTTTCGCTGAACTTTGGGTCTGATGCTATTTGAGCCATGCGGTCGGCTACCTCTTGTGCACGATATGAGTAGTTGAACCATCCGAGTGCTTCGACCAGTGTTACGAGCAAATCTTCATTATCACATCTATTAATATAAGACATGATTGTATCGACCGACGGGTGGAGGGGATTGTTGCGAAGTTGTCTTATAAACATGCGCGCTTCTTTTGCATCGGGTGTATCTGAAGCGAGGTTGGCCAGATCATCTTCATATTTTTTGTTGGAGCAGCGTGATACAATATCCTTTTTGGCGGTTTCCATCATTTCGCTCTCGTCATAGCCATGTCGGTAGGGCCGCTGTCGTTCAAGTTCGCTTATGAGTGCATCACAGTCGTAAAGACACATGGCTGTCTGAATCTGGAAGTTTACACGTTCGCCCTTGAGCGGATTGGCATAGGCCTTGATGAGAGCGGGAATGAGCTCGGGACTGCCGTTTTTGCCGGCAAAAATTGTCGAGAACCGACGCACGATTTCATTGTTGTCGTTTAGACCGAGCTCGATTGCTTTGACAAACTCGTCGCCGGGAACTGTCGACAGTAACATGAGGGCCGAGAAGCGGGTCAAGGGACTTGCCGAGTTTTTGAAGAATTCAAGAACTTGGGTCGGTGAGTATACTCCCGCTTCAAACAGTTTTTCAAGTGCGATAGCCTTTACGGCGGGATAGGGAGAGGTGGCGATCTGCTTTTTCCAGAAAGAGACGGGAGCCTCGACAAGCGCTTTGTTTAGGTCAAAGCCAAGATTAGTTTTGGGGGCAAATGAAAATGTAGGGTCTCCGATTACGTGCATCTCAAGATAGGGATTATATTTTGAGATGTTTCCCACACGCATTCCTTCGCCAAGAAGACCTATATATTTGTCGGCCCATTTATCCTGAAGTGAATTTACCGAATTGGCGATGGCGACAACACAGTCTCCTTTTCCAAAGATATAGGCACCGGCAATATATTTGTCGTTATTGAACGACCCGTTAAAACAGGCATCGAGCATAACGATTCGTGAGTTTGGCACATATTTGTCAAAATCATCAAGATGTAAATCGAGTGTATGGTCATAGATAGAGTCGGCTTCTACCGATGATTTGTCGAGAACATCGGTAAACCACGACGCCGGGACGTCGTAGTTGCGGACATATCGTGCGATTGCCGAGTCGACCGGTGTGCCCGATTCGACGGCACCTCTAATCTTTGACCGGAAAAATCGTTTTGCTTCGTCAAGTTGACTGTTCACGCTTCGTGCATCGGGGTAACGGTTGATATATTCCTTGTCGGGAGAACCGTGATGGTGGAGGAGTGACAGTGACATGTCGGGACGCTGTACTGTCGACATTATCACATATTTTGCAGGATTGAACTGTCGATGATCAAGAAAGCTGAATGACGATGGCTGGTTACGCATCCACGGGAAGTGTTCGTAAACGTTGATCACTTCATCCATGCGGGCGTTTATCGACTCCGAGTTATAGCCTTGTCCCGAGTAAATGAACATCTGCTCAAACTGCTCGTTGCGGTTTTTAATATCCACAACTTTGTTGAGATAATCGCGGAGATTCTCATATTTGTCTTTGCCGTGGAAGTCGATGCTTTTGATACGTCCCGAATATAAATCGGGAGATATGCGTGCAGGCGAATCGGAGCGAAGACTGTAGTAATATAAAAGAGGTTTATTGGAATCTTGAGAAATGAAATCAAAATTAAGATCAAGATCATCATAGAAACGGTCGGAGGGTACCGATGAACGTTCAAGACGCTTTGGATTCTGAACAGCTTTAAAAGCCGATGAGAAATGCTGGGCGTCAAGAAGCATTGGAATGGGTATATCACCGACAAAGACCATCCCCTCGATAGGCGATGTTTTGCGGGTTGCCATCGAGCGGATAATCGAACGGATAGAATCGGGATTAACGTCGGGGTTGACAATTATGATTTCTGAATTTAGACCTTGACGGTTGACCGATTCGGCATATCGGGCAAGTTCGGCCGAAACCTTTGATTGACTGATGCTGTCCACAAAGATTGCAAAACCGCGGGTTGATGCATTGGTCTGGAAAGCTACAGCCAATACAATAACAAAGAGCAGATTTTTAAATAATTTATTCACTTGCTTTAAATGATGATTAGTTATACAGGGTAAATGTTAGTTTTTTAGAACGACAGTGAAACACCACAATTGATTGTGGACATCGATGAGTTCTTATATATTTCATTGGCCGCGGTACATTTAGTGGTTCCGCCCGAGACAAAGGCGCCGACAATTACCGAGCCCACGGGCATTTTACCATCGATACGGCCGTTGAGAGTGAATGAGTCCGAGGTAAGAAAGGCATACATCGGCAGGGCATACCGTTGTTCTACTTCAAGACCGTCAAGATGACAGCTCGACGACAGGTTTTTGTCAAAACCACCCTCGATGCCAACACCCATGCGCACTTTTTTAATATTGAAATATTTGGTCACATTGGCATTGATGTCAAGACGTGAGTATTTTCTAAAATAAATGTCGGGATAGTTTTTGGTATCGGAGTTTGTATATCCGAGGCCTATACCGGCTGTAAGAGATGATACTCCTTCATTGTCAAGGATGTCAAAGCGGTAGGACCCTCGGGCTGTGGTAAGACTCTCTTTATGCTTGATTGAGGCATTCATCACTTCCCACACGATTGTACCGCCCTGACTTGTCTGCATCTGGTCAAACCAGCGACCGTTTATATCGTTTACCTCAAGCCCAAATTCAATGTTGTGGGCAAATCGGTTTCCGGTAATAGAAAATCGGTCGGTGAGACCAAATACACGGTTGATATACTCTCCGCCTCTAAACTTATAGGTGCTTCCGCCGTCAACCGCGTTCTCCGATTCGCTACGGTAGGTTGCGGTGAGATAATTGGAGATATTTTTGGTGAAATTGTATTTACCGTCAACCGACACGAACCATGAGGTGCCTTTGGTGTCGCGTGTATATGCATTGCTGCTGTAAGGATAGTTGGTGCCGAGACCACTCATCAGGTAGAATACAAAGTTGACTGCTGTCTGGAGACAGGTGTAGCGCGATGATTCGCTGAGCAGGTTCAGGCCGCCGGTAGCACCGAGTGTAAGGTTGTCGTTAACATCAACATCAATACCAGGATTGATGATAAATCTCATTCCTTTTGTCTCGACACGGGGATCCGATTCGTCAGACATAACACCGACATTATAGTCGGCATTGAAACCGAGACGCACCCGTGACGATAGTTTGTAGGCAAAGCGTCCGTTGATGACAAAGCGGTCGATTTTGTAAGTGCTCGGCTGGTCATCGCCCAATATAAACGGGTTGAGTTTATTTTGGTAGAGGGTCGAGTTCCAGCAACGGTCATGTTCCTTGTAGTTGAAATAACCTACCTCACCTTCAAAACTGATTTTATTGAGACGGGCTATACCGTAAACACCCAGATTAAAGCCGTTGATGCGGTTGGCTGCGTCTACATTGCGGTAATCCCCTTTGTTGTGATTGTAGCCTGCGCTTATGACGGTGATATCGCTGATGGGAATATCGCTTATTGATACAGGGTTGATGGCTCCGGCCTCGACATTGTGGATATAGTTGTAGTCGGTATATTGAATCTGTTGTCCGAGTGTGTTTTTCTCATTCTGGGCTATGACGGCCATTGGAAGGAGAAGGGAAGAACACAGCAGAGTTGTAAATATCTTTTGCATAGTAATTACCTTTTTTAGTCAACTGTGGTGGGAATCACACCGGGAGTTGGGATTTGATTGCGTAGGAAGTCATTGGTTGAGTTGTTTGTATCGCTGAGGATGGCGCGGCCATTCTCGATGCTTACAACTTTGCGGCGTATTGAGAGACCACAGTAGGCTGCTTGGTTGAACACTTTGCCGGCATCAACTTCCGAGCGGAGACGGATTACCTGCTGGTTTTCTTTGTCGGCATTGTTGACGATATTTACACCGTCGAGCACATATTCCTGGGGAATCATGAGATAGGGTGCTCCCGAGCTACTGCCCGGTTTGGCCATATAGTTGGTCTTGTCGGCAACAAATTCATACGGGTCACAAGGGAGCTTGGCGAGGATGACGGCATTACCAACATAAGGAACCATGAAATAATTCTGTTTTGAGTAAGCGTCGATGATGTCCATGTTGGGAACAAGGGGATTGTCTATCGCCACGTTGGGTTTGTATTCGGTCAGACACACTTCATAGTTTGCGTTGGTCAAATTAACCGGTGAAATTTTAGCACCCGCAGCCCCCTCGACATACATCTTCTCGGTTATCGCGGTGTGGTCCTGTGCCTGGCTGGCGATGACTACGCTTTGGCCCGGATTAATCGGATGCTGTTTGCCGTCTCCGACAAATGCTATCGTGTAGTACCCCATGGGATACTTATTGAGGAGCTCGCCGTTCTCGTCAACCCACACCGAAGGGAGCATACCCTGCTGACCTTCGAGAATACCGATTATGCAGTTGTCGAGATAAAGTATCTCGTCCGAGTTGTTGTATACTTCCATGAATTGGTCGGCCATGTAAGGGGTCTTGCCATTGGGTCTCACCATGTTATAGTATATTTCCTTGAAAACAAGACCGCTTGTCACCCCCTGTTCGAGGTCGATGGCGACCTTTGTGTCGTCAAAGATAGGCTGGCTGAGTTTTGCGCCGTTGAACATTGATGTCTCGGTGCCGTTGTTGGAGCGGAATTGCACCTGAATGTCATAGATGCCGCCCGGCACATTGAAGCCGTATGCTGCCTCGATGTTTTCAAACTTGAACTCGCGGCCGGTTTGTGTGTTGGTGACGGTGATTGACCCCGATGTGATTTCATCGATTTTTTTATCACCGGGAAGATTGATGGCGACGTTGAGAGGATAATATTGCGACACCTCGCCAAGGTCCGAGCATGACACAAGACAGGTCATCACCGCTGCCATCAGGCTATATATAAACTTTTTCATCTTGCTTTATTTTAAAATTTCACTTTTACTTCAGCTCCGAAATAGAGCGGGCTATAGAGTTCTTTGTAGCCTCCGATCATGTTTTGACGGTAGATTTTGCTGAATTTCAAAAAGTTGTTGGCAATGCACGACAATTCAAGGAAATTTTTGATTTCTTTGGTCAGCTTGAAATTGAACGAGCAGGTAATAGGGTAGTTCTGTTTGTTGAAGTAGGTGGGAATGTAGTTGGTACAGAGGTTTTCGGGACGCTCCACCAAATCCGGATTCCAGTCGTGGTAGTTGAGATTGTTGTCATAGAAGCCGACGGGAGATACCTGAAGCATCGGACTGCCGTTTGACGAGGTGTAAGGTTTGTACAGCGGTTCACCCTTTGAATTTTCATAAATATTCTGGTAGCTTTCCTGCCATACGATCTGAACTGTGGTTGAGAAGAGCAGTTTGATGACCGGGATGTGGGTGACAAATCTCAGGTTGGTGTTGAAACGCGACTGGATTGTTCCGCTTCCTGTCGGCATCACGGCATAATACTGGTTGAACTGGGTTACTCCATTAGCGTCAGTGCCTGTCGATATGCGGTCCGAGTTGTAAGTTGTTCCCATATTCTGACGTTTGATCCAGAACCATGCACCGTCGACAATGAGGTCGGTTGCAATAGGCTTGATGCGTCCGAAGTTGAAAGAATATTCGATACCGTGTTTTTTAGTGCGGATGTTGTTTGTGGGTGTATAATAACCTGCCACGTCGACAACTTTGCTTGTCAGGGCTTTCTTCTCGGCCTGACCGGGCATGCTGTAGTAGAGAGCGCCGTCACGGTAGCTTGCGACGGTGTTGGCTGTAAGGTCGGCCTGGGGTATCACATAGCGGTTATAGTCTACGTTGACAAGTGAGGTAGTGAAGCCAAACTCGTTATCTACGCGCTCGTGGAAGAATGTTAACGAACCGTTGACACCGCGGACACGTCCCTGCAGCCCAAACTCAAATTTGTTGGCTCGTGCCGGTTTGAGGTCGGGGTTTGCAGTGTTGGGCACGACAAAAGTCGTCATCACGGCAATGTTGTTTGGATTGTCAAGACCAAGATAGCTGTTGTAGTTGGCATAGTCAAAATAGGCGGCTGTCGGGTAAAGGCTGGCCATTGTGGGCATCTTTGAAGCGATACCATATCCGCCGTTGATTGTCAGCATGTCAAATACCGAGTTGTTTTGTGATGATAATATCTGCCAGTAGGCGTTTACACGAGGGTCAACTGCAAGGATGTTGCCGCGTCGCGCCTCGTCTTTGTCGATGAAGAGGTAGTTGAAGCGCACACCCGGCTGGACGGCGAGTGTGGTTGTCCCTATGTTGTACTCGGTTTTATCCTCAAGGAAGAATGAAACCGATGGCATTCCGGGAATGTCTTTGAACGAGCGCGGACGGACGCTTTGACCCGAGCCTTGAATCGGGGGCAGGTTGACGTCATAAATCATACCACCGCCGTGGTTGACGTTGAGGTTGTATTCAAGACCGGCCTTGATGTTCGACATTCCGTTGGTGAAGGTGAACATGCGGTTGGCTTTGAGCTGGGCAAACACGTTGATGGGTTTACCGTCAATCAGGTAGTGGCACATGTACGACGGCGGTAGGAATGAAACCTGCATCTCGCCCGGAACGTATGAGTG
>JAIDNJ010000052.1 GCA_029063895.1 Muribaculaceae bacterium
TCACGATGATGTCCGGTTGCAAGAGCACTCGCTCCGTATTTTTCCACAAGAGTTCCAAACCATTCATAACGCAACTCCCGGCAAGCCATCTCGACCGACTCGCCGGTCAGTTTACGGCGCGATTCCACGTCAAAAGAAATTGTCTCGCATACAATCCCCATATGACGGCACAAATCAGTCGCAAAAGCCATGTCCCGGTTACTTTCATCCCCTCTGAGATGAAAATTGCAATGGGCCGCTATAACGCTGTAACCGAGCCCTACAAGCACATCAAGCAGCGCAACCGAATCGGGGCCACCGCTCAAAGCGACAATAACCGGACCCTCTTCAGGCTCCGGAAGCCGATATTTTTCTATAGTCTTCCTGACTTTTTCAAGGAATTTACTTGTCATGACAATAAAAATAGAATACTATCATGCAAAAGTACATAGAAATTTTGTAATTTTGCACCCTGACAACTGATTATCATATCATGCAAGAGAAAATTCAAAAATTAACTGCCGAAATAGAGAACCTTCAGGCCACTGCTGCGGCCGAAGTCGAAGCTCTACGCATCAAATATCTTAGTAAAAAGGGGCTCATTTCCGCTCTTTTCAATGATTTCAGACAGCTTAGCGTTGATCAGAAAAAGGAGATTGGTCCTGTTCTAAACAAGCTTAAAGACTATGCTACCGAGCGTATCGCCGCTCTTCGCGAGGCCGCCGAGATGGCCGATGACACTACTCTCGGCATCGACCTGACTCGCACAGCGACACCAATTAAACTCGGTACCCGTCACCCGCTGTCGCTTGTACGCGAGGAAATCATAGACATTTTCCGTCGTCTCGGTTTCACCATTGCCGAAGGCCCTGAAATCGAAGATGACTGGCATGTTTTCTCGGCCCTGAACTTTGCCGCTGACCATCCCGCCCGCGACATGCAGGACACCTTCTTTATCCAGCGCAATCCCGATGTGCTTCTCCGCACCCATACCTCATCGGTTCAGTCTCGTGCTATGGTAAATTCTCAGCCCCCTATCCGCATCATCTGCCCGGGACGTGTTTACCGTAACGAAGCCATCTCGGCCCGCGCCCACTGCTTCTTCCATCAGGTCGAGGCTCTTTATGTCGATAAAAACGTGTCGTTTGCCGATCTCAAGCAAACACTTCTCTACTTTGCCCGCGAAATGTTTGGTCCCGACACCAAGATTCGTCTGCGTCCAAGCTACTTCCCCTTCACCGAACCCTCGGCCGAGATGGATATCTCATGTAACCTTTGCGGTGGCAAGGGATGTTCTTTCTGCAAGCACACCGGCTGGGTAGAGATCCTCGGCTGCGGCATGGTTGACCCCAACGTGCTCGACGCATGTGGCATCGATAGTAAAATTTACTCAGGTTTTGCGCTCGGAATGGGTATCGAACGCATCACCAACCTCAAATATCAGGTTAACGACCTCCGTCTGTTCTCTGAAAACGACGTCCGTTTCCTTGAGGAATTTAAACCCGCCCACTGACAATAAATATACAACCGTTATAGGGACGTGCCTTTGACACGTCCCTATATAATAGTTAATCATTTATTTGGATATACCCTTTCACGCCATTATACTGACCCTTGTTTTTTAAATGACAAAAAAAGAACGATACGATTTCACACTACGCTATTTGGCCCAAGCCATTCCCGACGCCAAGACCGAGCTGCACTACAACTCTCCCTATGAGCTGCTTGTGGCCGTGATTTTGTCGGCTCAATGCACCGATAAGCGCATCAACATGATTACGCCCGCTCTTTTTGAAGCATTTCCTACCCCCGAGGCTATGGCGGCCTCAACTCCCGAAGCCGTCTTTGAATTTATAAAATCGGTTTCTTACCCCAATAACAAGGCAAAATCGCTTGTCGGGATGGCTCAGGCTCTTGTCGACCGTTTTGACGGACAAGTCCCCGACACGATGGAACAGCTTCTAACCATCCCCGGCGTTGGACGCAAAACGGCCAACGTAATTCTATCGGTTGTGTTCAATAAAGCCGCTATGGCCGTTGACACCCATGTCTTTCGTGTCAGTGAGCGCATAGGGCTCACCACCGACAGTCACAATCCTCTCCAAACCGAACGCGAGCTCATGAAGTATATCCCTGCCGAGCTTGTTCCAAAAGCCCATCATTGGCTCATTTTACATGGACGCTACACATGCAAGGCACGTCGTCCCGACTGTCCCGAGTGCGGTCTGCGTCCCGTGTGCCGTTTCTACAACAAGAATAATAAAAAAGACTGACCCTATTATTTTTATCATCTTATCTACAATTATTTAATGGACGATTTGTTTCTTTTTATAATTGAAGTTGTCGGTACTATCGCTTTTGCAATCTCAGGTATCCGACTTGCTGCCGCTAAAGAATTTGACTGGTTTGGAGCATACACTATCGGACTCGTTACCGCCATCGGCGGCGGTACTCTCCGCGACGTTCTACTCGACATACCCGTTTTTTGGATGAGCACACCGCTCTATCTTCTCGTTACAGCACTCTCTCTTGCTGTTGTAATCATCTTTCGTCGTACACTTGTACGTTTCAACCGCACGCTTTTCATTTTTGACGCAATCGGTCTTGCACTTTTTGTCGTCATCGGTATCCAGAAGACCATCGCCGTCGGCTATCCCATGTGGGTGGCTATCGCCATGGGTATGATCACCGGTTCGTTTGGCGGTGTCCTCCGTGATATCCTCATCAATGAAGAGCCTCTATTCTTCCGCAAAGACATTTATTCGACCGCATGTATCGCCGGCGGCATCCTCTATTGGATTTGCTCGCTTCTGGGGTTCAATGCTATGGTTCAGCAAAGTGTCTGCGGCATCACTGTTATCCTCCTGCGCATCTGTGCCCTCCACTTCAACTGGGCTCTTCCGGTGTTGAGATATGACCATCGCACAGGCAAAGATTATTAGCCATTTTACATCACCTAATTTCATGAAACCGAGTTACCGCAAACCACTTGTCCAGTTTATCAAATATGCCGCCGTCGGTGTCCTTAACACTCTGGTGACCCTCGGTGTCATCGTTGTTTGCAAATCATTGCTCGGTATCAACGAATATGTTTCAAACGCGCTCGGTTACATTGCCGGGCTCGTCAATTCGTTTTTATGGAACAAAAATTGGGTTTTCAGGGCCAAGAACGACAGCTTCAAACAGCTTTATCGCTTTGCAGCCGGATTCATAATGTGCTATGCGCTCCAGCTTGCCGTCGTCTGGGCCATAACCGAGCATACACCCTATGGCGACATGCTCTGGAACATCGGACCTTTTACAGTCAGCGGCTATGGAGTGGCAACGATCATCGGAATGGGTTTCTATACCGTCGCCAACTTCATCTATAACCGACAGGTCACTTTTCGCTGATCATCCGTTCAAAAAAATGCCATAACGCAACGCCGGTCGACACTGACACGTTGAGCGAGTGTTTGGTACCCATCTGGGGAATCTCTATACATACGTCCGAGTCATCGACAATAGCCTGATCGACTCCGTTGACCTCATGACCGGCGACTATCGCATATTTTGTTCCCTTTTCCACCTCAAATTTTTCAAGCGACACGCTGTCAATCGCTTGCTCAAGACAACAAATTACGTAACCGTCGGCACGCAAGGCGGCCAGGGCCTCAGCTGTTGTTGCAAAATATTGCCACTCGACCGAGTCCTCAGCTCCCAATGCTGTTTTATGAATTTCGGGCGATGGTGGTGTGGCCGTGATACCACACAAACATATCTTTGAAACGCCAAAAGCGTCCGACGTACGGAATATCGACCCTATATTATTGAGACTGCGCACGTTGTCGAGCACCACTGCAAGCGGATTTTTTTGTTTTGCCCTGTACTGCTCGACCGTATCGCGGTTAAGATCCCATATTGTTTTCTTTTTCATTGCAGAATGAATTTCAGGTTTGTTTCACTCTGCAAATTTACAAAAATATTTTTACCTGCGCGTATTGGCTCCCGGACGCTGTCCATTGAGGCCACCGTTATTTTGATTACCGTTAAAACCTCCGTTACCTTGAACCGGTACATTGTCGGGCAATGTCACGGGACGATTCTGGTTTATAACCGGACGGGGGCGTAACACCGGACGGAATCCGGTATTGAACGGTGGCGACGGTGGTAATGGATTGTAAAGCGGACCAAGATTCCCGTTATAATATCCGGGGCCAAAACCGACCGGATAAGGAGGTGCCGGTATATAACCGGGCCCTGCCACATAATCAAACGGACCGTCAGAAACATCGAGAAACGCTCCCGCACACGATACCGTAACCATTGACAACAGTCCTATTGCCGCTCCACATAATATTGAAACTTTCTTTTTCATTTTCTTTCCGTTTTAGTTGTTTTACATTCACATCCCGTAGTTGGTTACGGACTTTTCATTTATTGTAAAACAAACAAAACGAAATGAAAGTTGTCTATATCATGTCGTTTTACTATCGCTTTAATAGTAAATTTGCATCACCGTAGCTCAAGAAACGAAATCCGTTGGCAAGTGCATAGTTATACATTCGGTGCCAGTCATCACCGATAAATGCCGATACCAGCAGCAGCAATGTCGATTTAGGCTGATGAAAATTGGTGATGATACCGTCAACAATCCTGTAAGTATATCCAGGGGCTATTATAATGCGTGTCGATGCTGTCAATGTCTCCATACCGTGTTGGTCCATGTAGCTAACAACGGTCTTGAGCGATTCCTCACGCGACAACTGCGGGTGATTTTCTTCATAAGGATACCACTGGGGCACCTCTCCGTCAAACCTGCCCTGTGAAATAAGGCATCCGATGTGGTAAAGACTTTCGAGCGTACGCACCGATGTTGTCCCGACAGCCACAACCCTACGCTTTGTTACGGCAAGCGCCTCTATAAGACTGCGTCCCACGGCAATAAACTCGTCATGCATCTGATGGTCTCCGATATCCTCGCTCTTTACAGGCTGAAATGTCCCGGCGCCTACATGAAGCGTCAGCTCGCGACGTTCGATACCGGCATCGCTTATCTTTTCAAGAATACGGTCGGTAAAATGCAGACCCGCCGTCGGAGCCGCCACCGACCCGTCTATGCGCGAGTAGACGGTCTGGTAATCGGTCGAGTCGCTCTGTTCGGTCGATCGGTTAAGGTAAGGAGGAATAGGTATCTCGCCAACCTTGCCTATAATCTCTGAAAATGTCACACGCGGGTTATCCCACGAAAATTCTACTACCGAACTATTGTCACCCTTGGTCAGGCGGTTTGCCCCAAGTTTGACACTTTCATCTCCTATCTCGGTTTCGAGCGAAAGCGGCCCCTCTTTCCAACGCTTTGAATTTCCAACAAAACAGGTCCAGGAGCATCGGTCATTTGACGCAAAATTACATGCATAATCGGCCGGGGCAACCGGGTCAAGACAAAAAATCTCGATTGTCGCTCCGTCGTGCCGCTCCCCTTTTCTGAACCGCAGACGTGCATTGATTACACGGGTATTGTTATATACCAGCATTGTGTCTTTGGGAAGCAAATCGACAATTTCCCTGAAATAGTGGTCGGTTACCGTGCCGTCGGCATCGCGAACAAGCAAACGGCAACTCTCGCGGTCGGCAAGAGGGTAACGGGCTATCATTTCATCGGGTAGCGGATAGTCAAATTCCTCGATTCTTATTGTACGTGGATCAGTCATCGTTTTCTCTGAATATTACTTGTGAATTTTCTATTTGGTCAACGATAGCGAGCGACACCACATCATAGCCTTCACGGCGCAGGGCATCGCCTCCACCTTGAAATCCTTTCTCGATCACAAATCCCATCGCCTCGATTGTCGACCCGCTTTGGGCACACAAGTCGATAATGCCGCGGGCCGCATTACCATAAGCGAGAAAATCATCGATAAAGATAATGTGATCATCGGCAGTGAGATAGTCGGCCGATATGCTGACCGTGTATATACGTTTTTTTGTGTACGACCTGACGTCGCGCACGAGCATGTTTTCCATAGTCGAAGGCACCTTTTTCTTAACAAATACCACCGGCAGTTTCATCACATAACCGAGCATAACCGCCGGTGCGATACCGCTTGCCTCAATGGTGACTATTTTGTTTGCCTCTATGTTTTTAAACTTCTCTTTGAAACACAAGGCAATCTCCATCAGTAGTTCCGGATCCATCTGATGGTTCAGAAAACTGTCAACTTTCAGGATATCGCCCGGCAAAATACGGCCATCCTGAACAATACGATCTTTCAATTTTTTCATGATGCTGACTGGTGACTTGTTAAGATTATTATTTATATCGTTTTAAATTCTTTATTCCCGGTAATAGATGCGTTTGACACGTTCCGATATCGAGGTCAGTATCTCGTAAGGGATCGTGCCGAGACTACGGGCCAGACGACATATGTCTGCTTCCGGACCAAATATCTCCACACGGTCACCGACACGCGCTCCGGCATCCGTTACATCTATCATACACAGGTCCATACATATGTTACCTACCGTCGGACAATCGACGCCGTTGACCTTGAACGCCGCATTCCCGTTACCCAGACGACGGTCAAGACCGTCGGCATATCCTATAGGCAGCGTGGCAATGATGCGGTCGCCCGACACATATCCCCTGCGGCTGTATCCTATCGTATCTCCGTCGTGCCTGGTGGCAAGCGCGATTACGGTGGTATAGAGTGCCGCCACCGGTCTCAGGCCATACTCGCTGCCGTCATTTACTACCGGCAACCCATAGAGTCCTATGCCGAGACGAACCATCTCATGCTGACGGTCGGCAAATCTCAAAATACCCGCCGTGTTGAGTATATGGGCCTTGAAATCATTTTCAAGATTATTTCTCAAATAGATGATGCAACGGTCAAATAAATCGAGTTGGGAACATGTGTAATCATCCATGTCGAGACAATCGGCCGTGGCAAGATGTGAAAATACCGATGAGACTCTGACCGAATCGATTGATCTCAGCCTCTCGCAAACCGTCGGTAAATCATCGGCTCCGAACCCGAGACGGTGCATCCCCGTGTCAAGTTTCAGATGTATAGGAAAATCTTTTACTCCCGACCGCTCGGCCTTGGCTATTATACGGTCAAGAATATCAAAACTGTAAACCTCGGGCTCCAATCGGTAATCAAACATCAGTTTATAGTTGTCGGCTCGCGGGTTCAGCACTATGACAGGCATTGTAATCCCTGCTTTACGGAGTTCGATCCCCTCGTCGATAACCGCTACCGCAATCGCTACCGCCCCCTGGGGCTGCAATGTCTTTGCAAGTTCAAGCGACCCGCAGCCATATCCATTGGCCTTCAACATCACCACTACAGCTGTCGACCGATCAACTTTCCCCTTGAAGAAATTGAAATTATGGACAAGATTATCGAGGTTGATCTCAAGTCGGGTCTCATGCTGTTTCTGCTCAAGCATCGACACGATACGGTCCATCCGGTCTCCGGGGCTCCCTTTTACAAGCACCACCCTGTCGGCAAAATTATCAGCACTATAGCGGTTGACAAAATCTTTTGAGTTATTGACAACAATGACCTCGTCGACACCATATTCACCACATAGCGCCTCAAGTTGGTGGCGGTCAAAATCCTTACTCAATATTGTATCAGCAACCACGACCGACATTCGCCGCCCATGCGGTATGCGTCGGCGTGCAAAATCAAGCGCACCCCTCAACGACAACGAGTCGTTGGTAAACCGGTCATACAGAATTATCGCACCGTTCAATCCACCCATGACATCAATTCGGGTGGTTATATTTTCAAAAGGCAGAATGGCCGGGGGTATAAATTCCTTGACCAATCGGTGAAGGGCCGTCAATGTTGTCAGGGCATTGTCTATGTCGTTTGAGTCGGTAAGTCTCACAACACACCGGTAATCTTTTCCCTCACATCGGTAAGAAAGAACTGTCTCTCCCTTTTTTGCATCGATAGAACGTCCGGTTTCAGTCAAAAACAGATTGCCGTCGGTCTCGTCGTTACCCCAGCAATATAATCTTTCAGCATTGACCGACTCCATGATTGTCGCGCTCAATCCACCGTCACGGTCTGTTTTGTGAAAAACGACCTCCGCAGCATTTTGAGCCATTATTATTTTTTCATCAATCTGTCGTTTCCGCGACTCAAAACCGTCGGCATGTTCATCGGTTACATTTGTAATTATAGTCATGCAGGGTCTTATCATCCCTTCGAGACGTTTCATTTCATCAACCTGTGATATACCGGCCTCTATAATGGCATAATCGGCTTCAGTGTCGACGTCGAGGAGCGACAGCGCTACCCCGGTCTGCGAATTAAAGCTCCTCATGCTACGGCATGTCATGCCAGGCAACAGCGATGACATCCACTCCTTGACTCGCGTTTTTCCCCGGCTGCCGGTAACAGCAACAACTTTCATCGAGGGTGAGAACCGGCCACGATGAAAAGATGCAAGCGTCTGCAACGATTCAACCGCGTCGTTTACCTTATAGATATTTACACCTTCATGGCTCTCTATATCATCGGTCACGACAACATTCCCGACGCCTTTTTCTATAAGCTCGTCCACAAACCTGTGGCCGTCATTGTTTTCTGTTGCAATCGCGAAAAACATCGATCGCCCGGGCTCGGTCAAACTACGGCTGTCTATGAGAAAACGGTCAACAACCATGTCGTCAGCGTGCCCGACCATGACACCCGGCATCATAACTTTTTTTATATCGCGAGATTTAAATCCTTTCATTTCAACAATTTGTTTATAGCACGGTTCATCTGGCCGCACTCAGTTTCAAGTTGCCGGGCCATTTCGCGTGTCTCGTTCTGAAATGCCTCGGCCTGTTGAATGTTGTCGGTCATGAAACGGTGATTGACACGTTTTGTCAAACGGCCGGCACGTTTCAGCAACCGACAGGTTAATTCGGTAAAATAACATTCGGAAAATCGCTCGAAAATATAATTGACCGCCAATTCAGACGGATGAATCATGTCTGCATCATAGTAGCGATAATCACGCAGTTCGTCCATCATTATCTCATATGACGGGAAATATTGAGCGTCGCTCTCTCCAACCAATCGGTCACATAGCATCAGCAACCGCCCCTTCATCACCTGAGACTCATGATAGCCATATGCTTTATATCTCACCGGACTCACAGTCACTATCACCTTTACATCGCTATTTATCTTTTTGAGACGTTTTATCACGTCATCGACAGCCTCAAACATCTCGCCGTCGGTCGCGTCGGTAAGGTCAAACATCCCTGCCGGCATCTTGTGGCAGTTTGCGACAATCCTGCCATTTTCCTTGAGACTGTAATAACGTGTTGACCCGAATGTCAGTATCACTACACCAACCCTATTGACCAGCTCGTGAGCCTCAATAATGGAACCGTTGATTTTTTCAACGGCTTTTTGCGGGTCGACCGATGACATCGACGAGTGGAAATCCCAGGAATGAAAAATACCGTCACAACAAAACAGTTCGCTCTCGTCTATCTTCCGGCCTTCAATCACAAGCGACAGTGTACGTGCTATCGACATCGGGTTATAAACCACTCCGGCCGGATTGACAGCCACGTCAAACAATCCCTCCTCAAGCCGACGTCCTACATTTTGGGCAAAACACGACCCGACAACAAGCATCGACGTGCCGTGATCGATTGTAAATGCTGATTTACCGATATTTACACGTG
>JAIDNJ010000053.1 GCA_029063895.1 Muribaculaceae bacterium
GGCAATTATTCGACTGCTGCTGGAAACTGTAAATCTGCTCATTCTCGACGAGCCAACCAACCACCTCGACATGAAGACCAAAGACATACTCAAACAGGCCATCAAAGATTTTGACGGCACGGTCATTGTCGTGAGCCACGACCGTGAGTTTCTTGACGGACTGGTCGAGAAAGTCTATGAATTTGGAGGTGGTCAGGTCAAGGAATGTCTCGGAGGTATCTATGATTTCCTTGAAAAGAAAAAGCTTGCGTCACTCCAGGAACTCGAACTCTCGCGCAACACCGCGCCACGCAACGAGAAAACAGCCCCTGCTCAATCGGCAGCTCCAACCAAAGAACCGGCACGCCAGCCCGAAGCTCCGCGACGAAATTCGTATGCCGAGCAGCGCGAACATGAAAAATTGGTGAAACGCGCCCGCAAAAAGGTGGAGGAAGCCGAAGCCGAGATTGCCCGTATAGAACAACTCATAAAGGAAACCGAGGACGAGATTGCGGCCGGACGTTCCGATTCGGAAATATTTGAGCGTCACTCGTCACTCAACAAACAGCTCGAAAACGCTATGAGCATGTGGGAACTCGCAT
The DNA here is from genome assembly GCA_029063895.1 of Muribaculaceae bacterium. Classification (GTDB taxonomy): domain Bacteria; phylum Bacteroidota; class Bacteroidia; order Bacteroidales; family Muribaculaceae; genus CAJUPY01. Next base: position 582 of record JAIDNJ010000053.1, read on the forward strand.
CGATGAATCTTGAAAAATTCAGTTGAAAATGGCAAAATCAGATAAAAAAAATCCGCTCACAGCGGTCTACATCTCGGCTATCGTAGCGGCAGTCATCATTGTCGCGGGATGTATCGTCTACAATTTTCTCATGACCAGCTATCATGGTGAGGCCCGACGACTATACATTCCGGCCGGAGCGACCGAACAGTCGATAGCCGACTCTCTGAAAAGCTTTGATCCAGACTTCGGACCCGACGTCTACAAATTGTGGAATTTGTCAGGAGGAAAGCCGGCAATAGCCCGCGGTTCCTATCTCATCGAACCGGGAGATAAGGCACTACAGGTTGCCAAGCGAATCAAAAACGGACGTCAAACCCCGGTAAAGATCACGTTTAACAATGTCCGCACCATAGATCAGCTCAGCGAGAAGATTGCCGAGCGAATGGATTTCACAGCCGACGATTTCACATCGGCTCTTGACTCGATATTACCCGCGGCCGGATTTAAAAAGCCTCAATATGTTGCCGCATTTATTCCTGACACATATGAATTTTACTGGACAGCATCACCCCAAAAGGTGATTTCAACACTGCTCGATTACCGCAACCGATTCTGGAATGACGAACGACGGGCCCGAGCCGCTTCACTCGGTCTGACCCCGGTCGAGGTTGCCACGGTAGCGTCGATTGTCGAGGAAGAATCGGCCAAGACCGACGAGCGTCCCACCATAGCCCGTCTATATCTTAACCGTCTCGATAAAAAAATGCCACTGCAAGCCGACCCGACGGTCAAATTTGCGGTAGGCGATTTTGCCCTGCGCCGAATCACAGCCAAACATCTGGCTGTAAATTCACCTTACAATACCTACAAGGTCAACGGATTGCCTCCGGGTCCAATCAGGCTTACCGACCGCAAGACTCTTGAGCAGGTGCTTGATGCCCCAAAAAACGACTATCTGTACATGTGTGCCCGCGAGGATTTTTCAGGATATCACAACTTTGCCCGTGACCTCGACACCCACAACCGCAACGCGGCCCGCTACCGGGCCGAGCTCAACCGCCGCGGAATAAAATAGTCATAATTTTTTTTGAATATACCTCACCAAAAAGTCATATATATTGACTACCTTTGCAGTTCTATAATATATCCTTTGAATATATGGAAAAACAAAAGTTTGAAATGGTAGCAAAGACCTTTGCCGGTCTTGAAGAAGTGCTTGCCGAAGAATTGCGCAACCTGGGCGCCGAAAATGTGGAACCCGGGCGCCGCATGGTCTCGTTTGAAGGAGACCTCGAGATGATGTACAAGGCAAACCTGTGCTGCCGCACAGCCCTTAGAATACTTAAACCCTTCTATAAGTTTACAGCCTCAGATCCCGACACCCTCTATGAAATGGTCAAGGAATTTGACTGGGGTTCGTTGCTGTCGGTCGACAAGACGTTTTCAATCGACGCTGTTGTCAACAGTGACGATTTCACTCACTCCCGCTTCGTGACCTATCGCGTCAAAGATGCTATAGCCGACTGGTTTACCGACCGCTATGGAGCCGGTAAACGTCCAGGGGTGCGTCTTGAACAGGCCGACGCTATCATCAACGTCCACATCACCGACAACCGTGTGACTCTCTCGCTCGACTCGTCGGGTGAATCGCTCCACAAACGCGGCTGGCGTGTAGCCCAGACCGAGGCTCCAATCAACGAGGTGCTTGCCGCCGGTATTATTCTTCTGTCGGGCTGGCGTGGCGAATCGCCGTTTGTCGACCCGATGTGCGGATCAGGCACATTCCTTGTCGAGGCTGCCATGATAGCGGCCAACATCAATCCAGGAGTCTACCGCAAGCATTTCGCATTTGAACTGTGGCCCGATTTTGACCGCGAACTTTTTGAGCAGCTCTACAACGACGACTCACAGGAACGATCGGTCAACTTCCCCATCATCGGCGCCGACATGTCGCCCGCGGCTGTCGAGATTGCAACCCGCAACATCAAAAGCGCCGGACTGTCAGACATGATCGAGGTCGAGGTGAAACCGCTGAGTCATTGGACCGAAGCACCTGAAAACGGCGTGCTGGTAACCAATCCGCCCTATGGCGAGCGCATCAAGACCGACGACATGGAAGGTCTTTACAAACTCATAGGCACCAAACTCAAAAACGTTTTCAAGGGCTATCACGCATGGATTATAGGCTATAACCGTGATTACTTTGATGCCATAGGACTTGCAGCCTCTCAAAAAATCCCACTCTACAATGGTCAGCTTGAATGTGAGCTACGGGAATACATCATTTTTGAGGGGGACATGAAATCGTTCAAAAAAGGCGGTGGCAAGCTTCATGACGATGTAGAGAGCGAGAGCCGTCAGCCACGTAAAGATGCCAAGAAAAAATTCAAGAGCGACCGCCAGTGGGCCGATGAAGCCCGTCGCAACGGTTTTGGCGGACGTCGTGGAGATGACGACAAAAAAAAGCCCTTCAAAAAAGAACATCGTCGTTTTGACGATGACGATTTTGACGGCGACAGCCGCCGCGGAGGTTTCAAAGGTAAGGCAGGCCGCAAGAAAGAAGATTTTGACCGTCGTCGCGGTGATCGACGTGGTGATGACAAGCCGTCACGCTTCAATCGCGATGACAAGTTTGGCCGCCGCGACAAATTCAACCGTGAGGACAAGTTTAAACGCGAGGAACGTTTTGACCGCGAGGAACGTTTCAACGAAGACAATCCGCTGGCATCGCGCCGCAACGAGCATGCGCTCAAATCAATATCGTTCAAAAAGCCGTCGCTTCCCCCGACCCAGGGTCCGGTGATGCGCAGCCGCGGCTGGAAAAAGAAAAACGACCAATAATTTAAACACTACCCAAACAAGATAAACAATGGATAAACTCAACATATTACTGCTCGGCTCGGGCGGTCGTGAATCGGCCCTTGCATGGAAAATCGCTCAAAGTCCCCGTCTCAACAAACTTTATATCGCCCCGGGCAACGGCGGCACCGAAGCCTATGGTGAGAATGTAGCCATGTCGCCGCTCGATTTTGAAGCCATCGGCCGTTTTGTCGATGAGAAGTCAATCGACATGATTGTAGTCGGTAATGAAGACCCGCTTGTAGCCGGCATCTATGACGAGTTTGCCAACCGTCCCGGTCTTCTTGTTGTAGGTCCGTCAAAAGCCGGTGCCGCTCTTGAGGGCAGCAAAGACTTTGCCAAGCAATTTATGGTTGACAACAATATCCCCACCGCACGTTACCGCAGCTTCACAGCCGAGACACTTGAGGATGGCAAAAAATTTCTCGCTACCCTCAAGGCTCCCTATGTACTCAAAGCCGACGGACTCGCAGCCGGCAAGGGTGTGCTCATCATCGACAATCTTGACGAGGCGTGCCGCTCGCTTGAGGAGATGCTCGGCGGCATGTTTGGCAAGTCATCGGCTACAGTTGTCATCGAGGAATTTTTGAGCGGCATCGAGTGCTCGGTATTTGTCCTCACCGACGGTAACGGAGGCTACCGTATACTCCCCGTCGCCAAAGACTACAAACGTATAGGCGAGGGTGACACCGGCCCCAATACCGGCGGTATGGGTGCGGTCTCTCCGGTTCCGTTTGCCGATGACAAATTTATGGAAAAAGTCGAGGAACAAATCATCAAACCGACTATCAAGGGGCTTGCCGACCGAGGCATCATCTATCGCGGTTTCATTTTCCTCGGACTCATCAATGTCGAGGGCCAGCCGATGGTGATTGAATACAATGTGAGAATGGGCGACCCCGAAACCGAGGTTGTCATGCTCCGCATCGACTCAGACCTTGTGGAACTGATGGAAGCAGCCGCTTCGGGCAATCTCGGCGACAAAGAACTTGCCCAAAGTCCAAAAACAGCCGTAACAGTGATGGCCGTCAGTCAAGGTTATCCCGGAAGCTATCCCAAAGGCAAGGAAATCACCGGTCTTGAAAAAGTGACCGAATCACCAGTTTTCCATGCCGGCACAAAAAAAGATGGCGACCGACTCGTAACCTCGGGTGGCCGCGTTCTTGCTGTCAGCTCGCTTGGTGACAGCATCGCCGACGCTCTGCTCAAAAGCTACAACTCACTCAAAAATATCAAATTTGACGGTATCGGCTATCGCAACGACATAGGCCGAGACCTTGAAAAGCTTGAGAAATAATACCCGGGCAGATGGTTGAGAGCACAATAAACCGGATAATACACTCCCGGTCGACTGTGTCGGGCATGTTTGTGCTGGCCGTACTCTCCACATGGGTAGCTATCGGCCTTGACAAGGCACCCGTCATCACGGGCGACACCGGCATAGCCGTGACGTCGCCCGACGACTGGCTTGCATCCGAGCCACTGTCGTTTGCCCTGAACATGACCCTCATCGGACTGGTTGCCGTGATGTCGGTGCTGTTAAGCAAGACCTATAACCCGATGAGATCGCTCTCGGCCCTGTTTGCCTCGTTTTTTCTACTGTTTGAAGCAGCTACACCGAGCATTCTCGCCCGGTTTTACGGAGGAACGCTGACCGCTGTCGTCATCATCGCCGTGTCGATTCTGCTCTTTTCCATTTTCCAGAATCCCGACAATCCGCGCCGAGTTTTTCTCGCCTTTTTCCTGCTGGTACTTGGAAGTCTCGCCCAGTATTCGCTGCTTCTTTACATTCCCATGTTGCTGGCCGGACTGTGGCAAATGAAAATCTTCAACCTGCGCAACGTTCTGGCAGCCCTCCTCGGGGCAATTACCCCGATGTGGATACTGATGGGATTTGGCATGCTTGATTTCTCGGACTTTGAAGTACCTCAATTTACCGACATCTTTACAGCCTACCGCACCAGCGACCTCGCCGGTCTGCTCTTTACAACCGGTATCACAATCGTTGGAGGCATCTTTTTTTTCACACTCAATTTTATCAAGATGCTCTCCTACAACTCACGTATTAGAGCTGCCAACGGATTTCTGAGCCTGCTGATGTTCTACACGATGATTCTCACCTGTGTGGACTATAACAACATCTACAATTACCTGCCGCTTCTCAACTGGGCGGTCGCCTATCAGGCCGGTCACTTCTTTGCAACCAATACGGCCCGTCGCTCATTTGTGGGAGTGTTTATCGTGTTACTGGTTTACCTGATGATATACTCATGGAATCTCGGAAACTAAGAAAAATAGTGATTGAAAATCACATACCCTATATCAAGGGAGTGTTTGACCCTGTATGCAAGGTCGAATACCTTCCTGCCGACCAAATCACGCACGAGGCGGTCGCCGATGCCGATGCTCTTATTGTGAGAACCCGTACAAAATGTAACCGGGCTCTTCTTGACGGTTCAAATGTGAGAATAGTTGCCACCGCCACAATCGGCACCGACCATATCGACCTTGATTATTGTTGTGAAAACGGTATCGAGGTCGTTAACGTCGCGGGGTGTAATGCACCGGCAGTGGCTCAATATGTACTCAGCTCGGTCCTCCGGCTCAAGGGGGGCGATGTCAACGGGCTGACGCTCGGTATTGTCGGTGTTGGACATGTCGGGTCGATTGTAGCCCGATGGGCGCGCAGTATCGGCATGAACGTATTGCTGAACGACCCTCCGCGAGCAAAAGCCGAGAGTAATGAAACTTTTACCGACCTTGCCGATATCACCCGAGAGGCCGATGTCATCACGTTTCACACGCCCATGACACGTGAAGGTGAATTTCCCACATTTCATCTTGCCGACACCACCTTTTTCAATTCCCTTGAAAAGAATCCTATTATAATAAACTCGGCCCGCGGGCCAATTACCGACACCGAAGCCTGGATCACGGCTATCGACAACGGGAAGGCCCCTATCGCAGTCGTTGACTGCTGGGAAAACGAGCCGGCAGTCAACCGGCGTCTGCTCGACCGTGCAATCATCGCCACACCTCACATCGCCGGGTATTCGGATGCCGGTAAACGTCGCGCCACTCTCGGAGTCATCAAGGCCGTAGCCTCGTACTTTGGAGTCGATACTGAAATAACCGTCGACCTTCAATCCATCCCCGATGTCGCCGATAAAGTGACACCTGAAATGCTGCTCGGAAGCTATGACCCGTTTATCGACACGGTTGCTTTAAAATCGGCTCCAGACCGGTTTGAAAAGTTGCGCGACAATTATAAACTTAGAACCGAACCAATCACAAGGTCATGAAAGATATCAACCGCATCACTGTCTTTGACAGCGATAATTACATAGGACGATTTGTCACCCATCACCTCAGATCGCTGATAGCCGACCCCGAGAATTATCACAATTTAAACGGTGTCGGGGAGGGCCCGTTCAAGATCGGCGGGTTGCTTGTTTGGGCCAGTGACAACCCAAAAGCCGGGACTGCACGACGTTTCAGTGAAATCATTCAGGATGTAAAGCCCGACGCTGTAGTGATGTTGTCAACCGTAGCGGTATATGACGTTGAAAGCGGTGAAAATCTAAACGAACTCACTCCGGTAAAAGAGACTCACGAAGTGGCTGAAGCTGAAAGAATCGTCAAAGAGGCAACCGGCACTATACCGCTGGTAATTTTGAGACTTCCGCTACTGACTGTCGGCACGGGCATGGACGGCATCTTGCGAGACATGGTAAACGCGATAAGCCGTAGCACCTACAACACAATCAAAGACAAGGATGCCCGCGTTTCGGTCATACACGCAACCGACATCGGCACCGCGATAGCAACGGTAGCCGGGGCTGACGGTGTTTTTAATCTGACCGACCGTGCAGACCCGACGGTAGCCGACCTTGCCGACGCACTAAGTTATCGTATAGGCAAACGCATATTCAGGACAACCGACAAGGCTGCGCGCCGCATAGCCAAGCTTGCATCGGCGTTTGGATTTACCCGTCCCGAAAAAATGTACCGCTTCAAAACCACCACCCTGACGTTTTCGTCCGAAATGTTTTACTCAAAATTTGATGTGAGGCCGACCGATACTGTCAACTATCTGAAGACCCACAACTATGACGAAAACTCGCTTTGACAATTTCAAACAGTAACAACCAATGGCCGATGTAATCACATTCAGTTCACTCTCAAAACAGATCAAAGAGGGTCGTAACCTTGCCGAAGTCTACCTGCTTCACGGCGAGGAGGGTTACTATACCGACCGACTTGTCGAGCTTTTTGAGAATCTTCTCCCCGAAGAAGACCGAGATTTCAACCTGACGGTTCTATATGCACCCGAGACCGATCCCGACACTGTGATTGACGCCTGCCGCCGTTACCCGATGATGGCCGACCGTCAGCTTATAATCATCAAGGAGGCACAATCGGGTGGAGCTACATTTCTCAACGCGCTTGCAAAATATATTGCCGCACCGACACCATCGACAATACTTGTCATCGCTTGTCGCGGCGCCGAAGCCAAAGGTAAAGACCTGTCGGCGGCCCTGAAAAAGAGTAATTCGGTTGTCTATGAATCAAAACGGTTGACCGAACGGACCGTAGGACCGGTGATTCTCGATATGCTCAAGGAAAAAAATCTTTCAATCGAACCAAAAGCCCTCGAGATGTTCCGCGACTATGTCGGTACCGACCTGTCGCGTCTATACAACGAGATAGGGAAACTGACTGTCGCACTCCCCTCAGGAGCCGTAATCACCCCTGAAGCAATCGAGCAGAATATAGGCATCAGCAAGGACTATAATAACTTTGAACTTGTCGGAGCCATCGCCAACCGCAATTACAGCAAGGCCATGACCATCTCGCGCTATTTCAGGAGCAATCCCAAAAACAGTTCGCCATTTCAGGCCGTGAGCATGATTTTCAATCTGTTTTCCAATTTGCTGGCGGCGTTCTATGCCACCGACAAGAGCGACCGATCACTCATGTCCATGTTTGGCTTCCGCAGTCCCTATCAGCTGATAGACATCAAAACTGCGATGCGTCAATACTCGGCATGGCAGACAATCGAGATAATATCGGAACTGAGACGGTTTGACACCAACTCAAAAGGCGTCGGGAGCCGCATGGATCCCTATGACCTTTTTGACAATCTTATATTCAGAATAATGACCGCCCCCGGCAAAATAGAGCTTAAAGCATGACCGAACAAGAAGCAAACGAAAAGGTAATGAAGATAGACCTGGATGCCGTTTTGAAATCGAGAGCGGGCAAGTATAACCGGTTTATCCCCCGATTTATGGTATCATGGCTCAAGAAAGTCATCTGTCAGGATGATCTTAACCTGATGCTGAGTGTCAATGCCGGGAAAACCGGCGGAGATTTCTGCCGCGGTGTCATTGACCATCTTGAAGTAAATCCAATATTTCACGGTGAGGAAAATTTGCCGTCGACTCCGCGCGTCACGTTTGTCTCAAACCATCCGCTTGGGGGTCTTGACGGGATGATACTCATCGACTATGTTTGCCGCCGGTATCCCGGTACCGAACCTAAATTCATTGTCAACGATTTGCTCACAGCAATCGAACCGCTCAATAATGTTTTTTTACCGGTGAACAAGCACGGTGCCCAGTCACGTAAAAACAGCCGGATTATTGACGAGGCATTTGCCGGAGACTCGCCCATGCTCGTTTTTCCTGCCGGACTTTGCTCGCGCCGCGGCGACAACGGGCTCATCGCCGACCTGAAATGGCACAAGATGTTCGTAAAAAAATCGATTGAACATAACCGAATTGTCATTCCTGTGTATTTTAGGGGGCAAAATTCATCTTTTTTTTATAATTTTGCACGTCTTCGCTCTTTGTCGGGTATGAAGTTCAACATCGAGATGGTGCTTTTGCCATCAGAGGTGTTTAAAAGCCGGGGAAAAACGTTTGATATTTTCTTTGGCACCCCGCTGTCGACCGATGCGCTTAAGAACGGAAGCGCCGAAGAGGTCGCAGCCGAGATACGCAAACTTGTGTATGGTCTCAATCCCGACCGTCATAAATGACCTTAACGAAGACATTCGATTTTTTAAACCGAATAATAAAGATGCAGAATAATCAGCCCATAATACCGCCGGTCGAGGTAGGACTCCTGAGGTCGGAACTGACTCACGAACGTTTTCTGAGGAAAACCAACCGGGGAAACAATGAGATATACATTGTAGACGCGCACACGGCTCCAAATGTGATGCGCGAGATTGGCCGTCTCCGTGAAGAAGCGTTCCGCACCAGCGGTGGAGGCACCGGCAAGGAGTGTGATATCGATGAATTTGACACGATGACCCCGCCATGTCGCCAGCTTATAGTTTGGGATCCCGAAAATGAGATGATTCTCGGCGGTTACCGATTTATTCTCGGCAAAGACATCAAGCTCGAAAACGGAGTACCCCGAATAGCTACATCTCACATGTTCAGGTTCTCTGATAAATTTATCAACGAGTATCTCCCCTACACCATCGAGCTGGGCCGATCTTTTGTGCGTCTCGGCTACCAGTCATCACGTCAGGGAGCAAAAGCGATTTTTGCGCTCGACAATCTGTGGGACGGCCTGGGAGCCCTCACGGTTGACAATCCCGAGATAAAATATCTGTTTGGGAAAGTGACCATGTATCCCGACTATAATACAGACTGCCGCGACATGATTCTGTATTTCATCTCAAAGCATTTTCCCGATAAAGAAAACCTGGTATCGCCTATCCACCCGCTGCAAACCACCGTCGATTTGAAAGCTATGGAAAGCATCTTTACCGGTACAAGCTATGCCGAGGACTACAAGATTCTCAACGGCCGCATCCGCGAATATGGCTTCAACATACCACCGCTCATCAATGCCTACATGAGCCTGTCGCCCACAATGAAAATGTTTGGGACAGCAATCAACGACTTGTTTGGCGACGTGGAGGAAAGCGGAATCCTCATCAAGATTTCCGATATATTTGAAGAAAAGAAAAAGCGTCATATAGGCTCATATCGCCACGATGACGAACCACAATCCTACATTCAATGAAATTCAAGTTATTAAACCCGACTGTCATCAGGACAGCCGGCGTCACAGCCATCGCCTTTGTCATGACCGTGACCGGTGCCCGGGCCCAATATAAAATAGATGCCGATGCCGAGTTGATTTTCAACGCCGGAAGCGGGCAATTAGCGCCTTATTACATGTCGGCACTCAATCATGGTATATTGTCTCAAAGCAAAGGAGGATTGCTTAAAGCGGGAGTTTTCCGTCAAATGGATGAGTCAAAACGCTTCTCCTACAGCTTTGGAGCCCAATTCGTCACCGGGATGACTTCAAAAGCCGATTATGACCGATATAATGTCGAAAACGGGTGGAGTCTCAATCCACAGAAGCCCGCGGCAATATGGCTCCAGCAGCTCTACGGAGATATCAAATACCGTTCACTTTTCCTGTCGGCGGGAGTCAAGGAACGCGGGTCGCTACTGGTTGACAACTCGCTGTCGACCGGCGATGTCATAGAGAGCGGAAATGCACGCCCGATAGCACAGGTTCGTGCCGGATTTATCGATTATCAGAACATCCCGTTTACCAACGGCTGGCTCCAGATAACAGGTCAGATTGCCTATGGAAAATTTTTCCAGGACAACTATATCAAAGACCATTTCAACTACTCATGGGGTAATTTTAACCTGGGCACTCTCTACCACTACAAACGCTGCTATTTCCGCACCAAACCCGACGCGCCGTTCTCGGCAACATTCGGAGGGCAATTTGCCTGTTTATTTGGCGGCGACACCTACACTTATTATCTTGGCAAGGAGTCACGATACACAAGTAACCGTAAGAACCTCAAAGCCTTCTGGCAAGCTCTGATTCCATTGAACAACGGCATCGAGGGTTGGTATGAGGGTCAGCATCTGGGCAGCTGGGACATTCGTTTCCGTTACCGCATCAGGTCGGGCGCCGAGTTTAGCGCCTATGTGCAAAACCTGTGGGAAGACGGCTCGGGCATGGGTAAACTTAACGGCTGGGACGGATTATGGGGCTTCGAATATAAAGCGGCCCAAAAAGGTTATGTATCGGCTGTCGTGATCGAGTATCTTGACTTCACCAACCAAAGCGGCCCTACCAACTACAATGATCACGACTATCCGGGCACCAATCTCACCGGATATGACATCACCGGCTGTGACAACTATTATAACAACGGTTATTATAACTCTTATACCAACTACGGTTTTGCGATAGGCAATCCGTTCAGCAAGGAGCCTATTTACAATCTCGACGGATCGCTCACTTTCAACAACAACCGCGTGAGAGGGTTTCATGCCGCTGTAAAAGGTAATATAATCGACAATCTTGACTATCGCGTGATGGGCGGTTATCGTGTGTCATACGGTACATACAGCTCCCCGGCTCTCACCCCGCGCCGCGACACCTCGTTCATGGCAGAGGCCATCTACAGCGTCGAGTGTGTAAAAGGGCTTAAAATCAAAGGACAGTTTGCACTCGACCACGGCGAATTGTTTGGGAACACGACAGCCGGATGTATCACTGTTGCCTATCACGGCAATCTCTCGTTAAACTTCAAAAAGTAAATTCGTTATGAAAATCATATTTCAGGTATGTGTAGTTCTGCTGTTGCTTTTCGGATTGGCGGCATGCACCCAGAGCGGCGGACACATAGGTAAACGTTTTGGCATGTGGAAAGTAACCAAGATAACAATCGACGGCGCAACCGACACAACTTATGACGAAACGATGTTCTGGAGCTTTCAGTCAGACATCATCGACATGAAATCGTCAAAAGGACATTCGTTCGGGCTATGCAAGGAGGAGAACGGAACTCTTGTTCTCGACTATCGTCACACCGACACGGAACATCCCGAACCGGGATCCGATTTATACTCACCGCTGCCCCAGTCACTCTTACCGGCCAACTCGGTTATCGTGCTTGAAATATTGAAAATGGAGTCTCATCACATGGAATTGAGATATACATCACCCGACAATACCGTTATAACATACTCGCTAAAGAAATGGGGATAGTCAAACTATGGACGTAAACAAGATTAAAGATTTCGGTTCCAAATTTGAGCAGACACTGCTGAGTCTCGTTAAAATCCCGTTGATGTCAAGGGGAGGGTCACCATTGCCTCGCGACTTGTCAAATGCCGACGAACTTGTCATCCTCGCCAACGGACCGTCGCTCAACAAAACTGTCGAGACTCAAAAAGAGTTTCTCGACAGTCGCACCCTTATGGCTGTGAATTTTTGTGCAACATCGTCAATATATACCGAATTACGCCCCGAGATATACCTGATAGCCGACCCTCTTTTTTGGATTGTCGATGAAAAGATGAACCGACTGTTTGGCGCTTTAGCTCAAAAGACGACCTGGCCTATCCACTTTTTCATCCCTTATAAAGCCAATAAAAAGCCTCAGTGGAAAAATATTCTGAAAGATAACGGCAACATCAAAATTCACTACTATAACACCACCCCGGTAGAGGGCTTTGACGGGTTCACCGATATGGTTTACAAATCGGGGCTTGGCATGCCACGCCCTCACAACGTTCTGATACCGGCGATAGCGGTTGCGCTGAGAATGTCGTTCAAAAAAATATATCTTGCCGGGGCCGACCATTCATGGCTTCCCGAGATTGTCGTGACCGACAACAACGAGGTGCTTATGAATCAGAAGCATTTCTATGACCATAACACATCGAGCGCCCAGAAGGTTTCAAAGGAAGATTTGTCATCAAGCAATCTCCACACCATCCTCTATCACATGCACGTAGCATTCAAATCCTATTTTGTTTTACAACGGTATGCGCTAAAAATGGGGAAGGAGGTCATCAATATAACCCCCGGCAGCTTTATCGATGCATTCCCGAGATTGAAGCTTTAAATATCAAATAACGGATATCACCCGGTGTATCATCCATCAGTCAAGACCACCGCTGATGGAAAGCATATGTTCCACAAACTGACGGAATGCGCCCTGACCGCCCGGAACTGTCGTAACATAGTCAACAGCCTCACGAACTTTTAAGATAGCATTGGCGGGAGCACCGCTCCAGCCTACAGAGTTGAGCAACGGTAAGTCGGGAAGGTCATCACCAATATAGGCTACCTCATCGAGGGTGATTCCTAAATCGGCAGCAAGTTTACGCGCGACTTCAAGCTTGTCGGTAACGCCCTGATACAGGTAATCGACTTTCAGTTTGGCCGCACGGCGTTCAACAATTTTCGTATCCTCGCCCGTGAGTATTCCAACAGGGATACCAAACTGATGGGCATAGGAAACACCGGCGCCATCGTAGGTGTGGAAACGTTTCCATTCATTTCCGGTCTGGTCATAATACATGCTGCCGTCGGTCCACACACCGTCAATATCGGTCAATATCAACCGGGGTAAATGCTTGTCAATAGCTGTCATTGTAAATCGTCGGGATAAATCACCTCATTGGCCGGAATATCGCGGAGAGCCTTGCGACCCAGTACGAGATCTTTTTCGACCCATTTGAATCCGTTGCCGGGGCTGAGAAGATGAATGTCATCGAGCGTGATGATACTCCCGGCTTTTATCTGATGGCGGGTGGCAATCGAGCGTTCAAGTTTTTCCTTGGCCGACGCCACACTCTTGTCTATGTACAGATCCTTGACACCCATCCAGCGCTCGGCAACACGGATATCGCGCACCATTCGGTTTACACCGTCGGGGCCGAGCGAACCGGCCTGATCGGTACCTTTCATACGGCGGTCAATCGTTATATGTTTCTCGATAATCTCGGCACCCATCCCGACAGCAACAACGGGAGCGGCAATACCGATGGTATGGTCAGAAAAACCGATAGTGTATTGGGGGTAGTTTTCCTTGAGATATGTGATTGTGTTGAGATTGAGATTGTCGGGAGCCGTGGGATACTGGGACACACAATGCAAAATGGAAATATTGCTGTGATAGCGGGTGATGACGTCAAGAGCATCGTCAAGCTCGCGCTTGCCTGCCATACCGGTGGAGAGGATGATGGGTATGCGGGTCTCGGCCAGTGCCGATAAAAGGGGCAAATTGGTCAAATCACGGCTGGCGACTTTCAGGCGATCGGGTGTAAACAGTTTCAGCAATGACAAGGCGCCTACCGCACACAATGTTTCAATAAAATCGAGTCCTTTTGTCTTGGCATGCTTATAAACCTCATAGTGTTGCAGGTCAGAGAGTTCAAGGGCAGCACGATGTTCACCATAGGTGCGCCCGAACGAATGAGGGGAATCATATGGACGGTTCATTTGCGAAACGGTCAGTTCCTCATTTAAGTCACGCTTGGTCATCTTGACGGCATCAATAGGCCTGAGATCAAGACTGAACACTTCTTCTCTCACAGGACGCGCTATGAGATCAACGATCAACTTGGCAATATCGACCGAGCCGTTATGATTCTGTCCTATTTCTCCTATAATATAAACTGGTTTTGACATTGTTGTCATTTTTTGTTGCTGTTAATAGTTTTTTTCATGACATCATACATCTCGGGATGGTGAGTGTCAATAAACTCGATGATATTGGCGGGAACAAGCGGAATGTCACGTTCAGTCAATTGGCGGTAGAGGGTCTGTTGCACTTCAAAATCGTCTTTGGTGTCAAGAGTGAGTCGTAAATAGGGATGCTCCTCCAAACCGTCGACCTGCTCGCCCATCGGCATAAGCTTTATGTTGAAAATGTCGGGGTTATTATAGATGTAATTGGTGACGTGCTCGTGATAGAGAGGTTCATCGGTCAAGCCGACAACTTTTTTTAGGGCCGATGTCTTGACACCCTCGGCAAAGAAACCGTAATGGGTGAGAATAGAGGGAGTGCCGTCGGGCTTGCAAAAAGATACATAATCATCATCACCACCGGCAAGCGTCAACGATAGTTTACGCAACGAGTCTATGTCGATAAACACATTGTCGGCACAGATGCGGATTATTTTTTCATGGCCATAATAGTCAGCGGCCCCGATAAAACGGCTGATAACGTCGTTTTCGCTTCCGCGGAAAACATTCAGACCCAAACGACGGGCCAGGTCGGCAATACCGTTGTCGGCCTCAGATGTTGTTGTGGCAACGATAATGTCAGCGACATCAATATAGTCACGCGCCTCAACAAGCCGTTCCAGCAAAATCTCAAGAACCGATTTTTCGCCATAGAACGGCATGAGCATTTTGTCGGGCAAACGTGTTGACCCGGTGCGGGCTTGCAAAATAGCAGCAGGCTTCATTTCATTTGTTTTCATCATTATTGCAAAGATAGTATTATTTTGTCAAATAATGATAATAAATTACTGATTAATATATTTGAACTTTAACCGTCGGGGCGACGTTAGATTACTGGAATATAATTTAAAGTAACATCAATTAAGACATAAAATATGAAATCAGTAATCGAGACTCTCATGGATCGCCGGTCAATACGCCGATATGAACGCGAACCGCTCACCCCCGAGCAAATTGAACTTATCCACGATGCCATTCACAATACACCCACAAGCTATAACGGCCAACAGTTTTCGGTAATCGAGATAACTGATCAGGATTTGAAAGAAGAGCTTTACAAGCTGACAAACCAAAAACAGATAAAAACCTGCAACCGTTTTTATCTTTTCTGTATAGACTATTACAAGATACGCCTGATTGCCGAGGCCAAAGGTGTGGAGATGCCTCGTGTCGAGGACACTGCCGACGGTTTGTTTCTCGGCATAATCGATGCCTCACTGGCAATGATGAACGCCATCACCGCAGCCGAAGCCTGTGGCCTTGGAACATGTCCTATCGGATATGCCCGCACAGCGGCTCCCGAGGAATTTGCCCGGATTCTCAAACTTCCCAAAGGTGTATTTGTAGTTTGCGGTCTCGCTGTAGGTGTTCCCCGCGAGATGCCCGACATCAAGCCCAAACAGCCGGTCAAGAGTCAGATTTTCCAGAACACCTATCCCACCGACAACGCCGAGCTGCTTGAGACACTCAAGGAGTATGACAACACGGTGAGCCATTACAACCGCACCCGCTCGGGATCGACCAGCGAGAACGACTGGGCAGCTCACATCGTCAGCTACTATGTGGAATCAACCCATTTCAATCTTCTTGAAGACCTGCGTAAACAGGGATTTGACATCAAGAAATAACCGACCGTTTAAAAGGCAAATGACGCTGAAATGAACGCACCCTGTCTGAAGGATGTTTTGTCATAGAAATTTTTAAACGAGACGCCGTCATATGACATATGGCGAAACATACTGAACGTATCAAGATTTGACATAAGGTATCCGATGGTTATTCCAAAGGAATCAAAGTCAGCCGAAATACCAAGACGTAAATCAAGGGCCAGCCACTGGCCCTTGTTTGTGCTCACACGTTTATATTCATTATTAGGGAAATGATCGATCAGCTCGACATCGACTTTTTGATAGGGGATACTCATCATTATGCCGGGTTCGGCATAGAGTGAGAAAATGTTGAGTTTTGGTGATTTGATAATGACCGATGGTCTTAAACAAAGACTGGACGGATCATTATCTTCTTCATCAACCCACCAGCCTTTGCCCGAGGCTCGGCCACCGGATAAAAACGTTCGCCAGTAACCAAGTGTACCACCAACGCCAATATAATTTGACAGCATATAGTGATAACCTACTTCACCTGAATATGTATCATATGTAATCCAGCCGTTAAAAACAATACGATTACGTTCAAAATCATCCTCAATATGTTTTTTTGCGTGAACATCCCCGCAAAAAAGCAATCCGATGGTCAAGAAAATAGCGAAAATATAATACTTCATTCCGCAGTAAAAGATTGGTTAAATGTAATAATTAAACTGAGCAAAGGTAACGTTAAAATCCGATAGGCAAGTAATAAAACAGTCAAAAAAACTTAACTTTACATTAGTAGAAAGCAATGTACTCTCATCACCATTAAAAAATCGACCCGGATGTCGAGAAATTTTTTAACAAAAGGTTGAAAATTACATTTGTTTGAGCTAACTTTGTGACCTGTTATGACCGAACTCAAACAGAAGAACAGTTCACGCGAGGCTTTTGTACAGTTTCTAAAGGAACGAGGCCTGCGCCGGACGCCCGAACGCTTTGCCGTTGTCGACAAAGTCTTGAGCATGAATGACCATTTTTATGTGGAATCACTGCGCGAGGCGATGGAGGCCGACGGGTACAGAGTGAGCCGGGCGACGCTCTACAACACCATTCAGCTGTTGTTGGAGTCGGGGCTGGTGAGACGACATCAGTTTGAGGGGCAACCCGCTCAATATGAGCGAGTATCAACTCAGGCAGGTGCCAATCATCACCATCTCGTGTGCCGCAAGTGTGGCAAGGTCAAGGAGGTGAAAGACCCGGAACTTATCAAGTTGCTTTCGAGCCGTCGATACCGCACGTTCCAACCTGAGTTTTTCACTCTATATGTCTATGGCACATGCTCGACGTGTCAACGCAAACTAAAGAAACCAAACGGCTGACATCAGCCATGATTTATAATAAAAACCAGAACAATAAACAACAATCATGAAGGTAGACGTTCTTTTAGGCCTGCAATGGGGCGATGAAGGAAAAGGAAAAGTAGTTGACGTGCTCACTCCGCGATATGACGTGGTGGCTCGCTTCCAAGGCGGTCCCAACGCCGGCCATACCCTTGAATTTGAGGGCAAAAAATACGTACTCCGTTCAATTCCCTCGGGAATTTTTCAGCAAGGCCAGACCAACATCATAGGTAACGGCGTGGTGCTTGACCCGGTTCTTTTCCGCGAAGAGGCCGAAGCGCTTGAAAAAAGCGGTGTTGACCTGCGAAAGAACTTAAAAATAAGTAAAAAAGCTCATCTCATTCTCCCCACTCACCGACTGCTCGACGCTGCCAACGAGCGTGCCAAAGGCTCGGCAAAAATCGGTACGACAGGTAAAGGAATCGGCCCGACCTACACTGACAAAATCAGCCGTAACGGCCTGCGTGTGGGTGACATTTTCAATGATTTCGAGGCTAAATATACAAAAGCTCGCGACCTCCATGTGGCCCGACTCAAACAGATGGGCGAAAATCCTGATTTTGCCGAACTTGAGGCCAAATGGCTTGATTCGCTCGAATATCTGCGCAAGTTTGACATCATCGACAGCGAGTATGAAATCAACAATTATTTGAACGACAACAAGTCGGTGCTTTGTGAAGGCGCCCAGGGCACGATGCTCGATGTTGACTTTGGTTCATATCCTTTTGTGACCTCAAGCAACACGGTGTGTGCCGGCGCATGCTCGGGTCTCGGTGTGGCTCCTAACCGCATCGGTGAGGTGTTCGGTATTTTCAAAGCCTACTGCACCCGCGTTGGTTCGGGTCCGTTCCCCACTGAGCTTTTTGATGAAACCGGCAAGAAAATACGCGACATCGGTCATGAATATGGTGCAGTCACCGGTCGTGAGCGTCGCTGCGGATGGATTGATCTCGTTGCTCTCAAATATGCAATAATGCTCAACGGTGTCACTCAGCTTATAATGATGAAGAGCGACGTGCTCGATTCGTTTGACGAAATCAAAGCATGTGTAGCCTATGAAATCGACGGCAAAATTACCGACCGTTTCCCGTTTGATGTCGAAGACGTTGAAATCAAACCGGTTTACAAAACTCTTCCGGGCTGGAAAACCGACATGACCGCCATCAAATCGGAAGATGAGTTCCCCGCCGCATTTGTCGACTATATCAAGTTCCTTGAAAACGAACTCAAAACTCCAATCACCATTGTATCGGTAGGCCCCGACCGCGCCCAGACAATCGTGAGAAAATAATCCATAACCCGCTCCTGAGACCCGGAATCAGACATATTTTTCCGGGTTCTCACGAGAGTCGGTTATCGCCTGAATATTTAATTACACAACTATAGTAACCTTAACAATCACATTTAAAACATTTTACTTTTACCATGGCAAAAGTTAAACCTTTCCGCGGCGTTCGCCCGCCCAAAGACATGATTACCGAAGTGGCTTCACGCCCCTACGACGTCCTCAACTCGGAAGAAGCACGCAAAGAGGCCGACGGCAATCCCAAATCACTCTATCACATCATCAAACCTGAAATCGATTTCGAACCCGGAACCGACGAACACGACCCCAAAGTCTATGACAAAGCAGTTGAGAACTTCAACGCTTTCCAGCAAAACGGTTGGCTCGTTCAGGATGATAAGGAACATTATTACATCTATGCCCAGACAATGGACGGCCGTACACAGTATGGTATCGTCGTTGCCGCCAACGTAGACGACTACATGAACGAGCGCATCAAAAAACATGAGCTTACCCGTCGCGACAAAGAGGAAGACCGTATGAAACACGTGCGTTGCAATAACGCCAATATCGAGCCGGTGTTCTTTGCATTTCCCGACAATCCCGCTCTCGAGGAAGTTATCAAGACCGTTACCAAAAACGATCCCGAATATGACTTCACTGCCGAGGATGGCTTCGGCCACCACTTCTGGGTTATTGATGACCCCGAAATGATCAAGACTGTAACCGAAGAATTTGAAAAAATTCCGTATCTCTACATTGCCGACGGTCACCACCGCACAGCCGCAGCCGCTCTCGTCGGTAACGAAAAAGCAAAAGCCAATCCCAACCACACCGGCGACGAGGAGTATAACTACTTCCTTGCCGTGGCATTCCCCGCTTCTCACCTCAAAATCATCGACTACAACCGCGTTGTAAAAGATCTTAACGGTCTCACCCCGGCCGAGTTCCTCAAAAAAATCGAGGAAAACTTTATCGTTGAGCCCAAAGGCACCGAAATCTATCATCCCGACCGTCTCCACAACTTCTCGCTCTATCTCGACGGCCAGTGGTACTCGCTGACCGCCCGCGAAGGCCGCTACAACGATGCCGACCCCATCGGTGTGCTTGACGTTACAATCTCGTCAGACCTTATCCTCCGTGATATTCTTGGTATACATGACCTCCGTTCGGACAAACGTATCGACTTTGTCGGCGGTATCCGTGGTCTTGAAGAACTCAAACGTCGTGTTGACAGCGGCGAAATGAAGATGGCCCTCGCCCTTTATCCCGTGTCGATGGACCAGCTGATGAACATTGCCGATACCGGCAACATCATGCCCCCGAAAACCACATGGTTCGAACCCAAACTCCGTTCGGGTCTCGTTATCCACAAACTTGAAGACTAATCAAAGGTCGACTAATAAAATATGTGTGCCTCGGTCACGTACCGGGGCACATTTATTTTGTCTACTTTTTGAAAAACAAATAAAAATTGTTAACTTTGCGACAATAAACTATATAAAAACAACAACTAAAACAAAATAGCTATGTATCAACGTCAAATCGATTTTGGAGAGGCAATCAAACGTGCCCTCACTATCAACTACTGCAACTTTAACGGACGTGCATCGCGTTCGGAATACTGGTGGTTTATCCTTTTTCAGTTTATCGTCGGAACTGCTTTAGGCTTGATCCTCGGAAGCGGTACAACAGCTCAGGTCATCTCAGGTCTTGTAAACCTGGCATTCTTCCTTCCCGGCCTTGGTCTCTGTGTTCGCCGTCTTCACGATATAGGTAAAAGCGGATGGTATGTACTTCTCGCTCTTATTCCCATTGTAGGTGCCATCATCCTCATCATCTGGTATACCAAACCGAGCCTCCCCTACCCCAACGAATATGGTCCGGTGCCCTTCCTCAACGAATAACTCGACTATTTTTTGACATTTTAAGATACTGAAAATCAAGAAAGATTCCAATATCTTTGATATAACTGCACGAGTTACATTTTTTTTTCGTAACTTTGCAGCCGGAATTCCACAATAAGGATTCCGAAAGATGGTCCGGTAGCTCAGCTGGATAGAGCATCTGCCTTCTAAGCAGACGGTCCCGCGTTCGAGTCGCGGCCGGATCACAGGAAACAGGCCACTGAAAAGTGGCCTGTTTTGTCTGAATATCAGCCAGTTTAGACATAAGTCTTTATTAAATATACAATTAACAGGTCTCGAATAGAATTATGGTCCATGTGTATTAATAGGAATTAATGCACTTCTATAGGCACAATTTTGAGCCCTTTTGATACTGTCTTGATACCGCTTGATACCAAAAAATGTCATAAATTTGCAGTAATCAACTATGTAATTAAGACATGGCAACTCTTTTTGTTATATGTTAGTTACAATGTGAGATAAGAGGGCAAAAGGTCATGCTTGATTTTGACCTCGCAGAGTTATATGGTGTCGAAACATCGCAACTCAAAAGAGCTGTCAGAAGAAATATAAGCCGGTTTGACGGTGAGGATTTTATGTTTGAGCTCACGAAAGAGGAAATTTCAAGATACCAAATTGGCACCTTGAACGGTGGACGCGGAAGTAATTTTAAATATTTACCTTTTGCGTTCACAGAATTAGGGGTCGCAATGCTTTCAAGCGTGTTAAGAAGTGAAACTGCTATTGAGATTAATCGTGGAATAATGCGAGCATTTGTCACAATTAGACAAATGATTGCAAATAATTCACCAATCAAACGCTTGTCAACTCTCGAAAAGAACTTTAACGAACTTAAGTAGGATTTAGAAGAGATATTTGCCGACTACAACGCCATCAACGAAGATACCAGGGCCCAAATTGAAGCCATCAACAACTCAATTGCCGAGCTTCAGACAAAACACAAGACATTTCCTCGACGACCGGTAGGATTCATACCTCCCAAAAATAGTTTAACTAATCGGGCCGATATGACAATTAAAGTATTCTAATCCCACATTGGAATATTCCTTTTATTCGATACCGCTATTTGTGGTGTCTTTATACATTATACATTCTGAAGAATTAACCATTGTGTGAGTATATTGATTTCACTTTCAATAGATCTATATAATGAGTGAAGCGCCTATTCACTTAATCATAAATTAAAAAGATGGCTTGATAAATGCGATAAGATATTTAATACTAAGAAAGCAATAATACTAATTTTAAGTATTTTACCACAGGACATTATATTTATTAACAAAGCTTTTCATGGCGCCCACTCCAAAATCTGTATTTCAGAGTCTAAAGCACCCGTCGCGGCGGACTGAGTAAACGGGAATTGAGGCAGCAGTGAGTTCACTGAGATAGCGGTCGTGTCGACGGCGGTTGAGGTCGTTGCTTAAAATGACTGTGGCGCGTGGTGAGAGTTCACTGACAAGGGTGAGAATATCGCCGCGGAAGCCTCGGCAAACAAGGATATAATCGGGAGATTTTGACCGAGAGTCGTCATCCCTGATATAATCATTGTCGGCAATGACGGCGATTGTATGGCCGTTCCAATAAAGGACGGCGGGATAGGATTCAATGGTGAAGCCGGTGATTGTATCACACTCACGGCGGCTCATGTATCGCTTATATCGGGTCTCGCACAACTCGATTATAGATGGAAGCTGAGATTGACGAGCGGTTGTATACAGTCGCATTTCATGGTCGCGGCGCGTAACAACATTAGTATGATTTTTTTCGGTCGTTATGTACAACTCGTCACCGACAGGGATGAGCGACAGGCGTGTGACGGCTATGCCCGAAGCAATGAGACAGACAGTCGCAATAGCCCAGACAACGCGCCGACGCCAAAACCAGGCGGCAAGGGCGACCGGAACGAGGGTAAACAGAATCACAGCTAACGGAGGTAGGTATATGTTGTCTACAATACCCCACGGGACAGATGTTGTCATCTCAATAATCCACGATAACAACCGGTCAAGCGCGTTCAGAATCCAAGCAATAAACCCGACATCAATACCAATGACTGCAAATGCAAGATAGACGGCACCAATGGCGAGCATCAGGGTCATGATAAGCGACGCGGGTATAGATGACAATAGAAACAGGAGTGGAAAGATGCCGAAATAGTAGACCGACAAAGCCCACGTGCCCGCCATCGCGGCAACCGGAAGTGCAATCAATTTCACAACAGTTATCACAACTCGATTTCGCCCTGTAAATGACATAAATCCGCTCATAAGCAAAAGAATTGATGCAGCCGCCAGAAATGAGAGCTGAAAACTGACCTCAAAAAGCGCCGTAGGGTTGAAAACGAGTATTAGAATGGCAGCAGCAAAGAGAGAATTCATCGATGACCGCCGGCGGTTGAATATATAGGCTCCGGCCACAAACGTAGCCATAATCACAGCCCTGACAACCGATACCGAGAAGCCTGTCATCAGCACATAAATCCAGAGCATGACAACGAGAACGACATAACCGGCTGATTCTCTTCGCGCCAATTGTAACGGCATGATCACAACGCTCAGAATCATGATGATAACGGCGACATGGGCACCGCTAAGCGCGAGGAGATGAGCCAGACCTGAAGCCGAGAATGATGCCCGACGAGTCGAATCGATCATAGTGCTGTCACCAAGCAGAACAGCAGCAAGAAGATTGGCTGTTGATGGAGACAGAGTTCCGGTATAAAGTCGGTCAACAAGCCAATCCCTTACACCGAGCAAGATAAATAACAGTGAATGAGACCGGCCGATGACCGTTACTTCCCCTTCGTCGGCAAATGCGGCAGGTTTTTCGATTGACTGAAACATGTTACCGGTATCCGGAAGGTCGACCGACCGATTTCGTTCAAAAAAGAAAGGGCTACAACTGATGATATCTCCCGGACTAATCGCGGGGAACAACGAGCCAAGATAAAGAGTGATATCAAAGTGCCTGACATTTCCTGGCTTCGTGACCGAATCCACACCCATCTTATCGACCGTTATATCAAGACGCCGGCCCGACGGTGTTTCAGTAATATCGTTAACAATCGCTATCAGCCGTAGCCGATGATCATGTGAAGCCGTGGAGAAAGCGCTTATATCAGGTGGTCTTGCAACAAACATGGTGGACCAGCCAAGCGCGACGCCGACTGTCAGGGCCGAATAGACCGGTTTCTTTAACAGTAACAGCGCAAGCAATAATACCCACAGGACGATGCCAATATAGATTCCACCGGGTAAAAGTGAAAACAAAATCCCTGATGCCAGCGCTATAAACACGGGCATCAGGGGTACGTAGGAGAACGGCGGTTTCAAAACCGGCGCATATTTATCGTTAAAAAATCAAACCACGGTATTGATCACCACCACAAGGCTCGACACACCAATGATAATCCAAAGCAGCACAGCAAGCAGCAATGGCTTGACTCCTACCTGCTTAATCATCGAGATCGAGAGACTTGCACCGATAAAGAACAGGGTGACAACGAGCAGCTTTTTGGCAATGTAAACAAGCGTGCCGGTCAGGACTGATGGAAGACCGCAATAAGTGTTGACAATCATAGCAAGCACAAAATAGAGAATAAACCAGGGAATTGAAATCTTGCTCGATTTTTCGCGGAAAATAAACATGGTTACAAAGGCAAGCGGAATAATCCAAAGGGCACGTGTACACTTGATAAGAGTCCCTATCTGGCAGGCCTCAGGACCATAGGCGTCGCCCGCACCAACAACCGAAGAAGTATCGTGGATAGCAATTGCAGCCCATGTACCAAACTGATTTTGAGACAAATCAAGATAGTGTCCGATAGGCGGGAAAATGAACAGGGCGATAGCATTAAGGATGAAAATGACACCGAGCGACACCGCCATTTCGTTTTCATTAGCTTTTAAAACGGGGCCGACAGCAGCAATCGCACTCCCACCACAAATCGCCGTACCCGACGAAATCAGGTAAGAGGTCTTGCGGTCGAGACGCAGCCACATACCGAGCAACACGCCAAAAACCATTACACCGATAACCGATACAATAGTAAATGCCATTCCCTCGGCTCCTGATCGGAGAGATTCGGTCACATTCATGCCAAATCCGAGCCCGATAACCGAAATCTGAAGTAATTTTTTTGATGCTTTTTTATTGAATGAAGCATTTGGCATTGTAAAAAAGAAAGCGAAAACGAGTCCGGCAAAAAGAGCGATAGCCGGGCTGACAGCCAAAGAGGGTAATCCGATTTTATCCCACGGCATCAGCATGAAAAAGATAGCGACAATATAAACTATTTTGCTTGGCAAGGCTCCAATATAGTTCTCTTTTGGAGCCGATTTTTTATCGGTAGACATTGTTGTCAGTTTTTATTTATGTGATAATGTTATTTATGCCATATATTCCACGACTCAAAAGCCTGAAGAAGAAGCATTTCAAGTCCGTTTTTTGTTTGTGCCCCACGAGCAGCCGCACGTCTCATAAACTCGGTGGTGTCGGGATTGTAAATGAGGTCATAACAAATATGTTCGGGAGTCAGGAGGTCATAGGGAATGTCGGGAGCTTCGTCGACATGAGGATACATTCCTACAGGCGTCGTGTTAACAATCACCTTGTTTTGAGCCATCACCTCAGGTGTGAGGTCGGCATAGGTAATGACGCCAGGGCGAGACGTGCGTGAAACATATATCGGTTTCAATCCCAGATTTATAAGCCCTGTATAAATAGCCTTTGAGGCGCCCCCGGTTCCGAGCACCAGCGCGCCGCGATGAGCGTCACCAAGCATCGGAGCAATCGAATCGGAAAAACCGACAATGTCACTGTTATAGCCCACCAAACGCTTGCGGCCCGACTTTTCAGGTATGATTTTGATAACATTTACTGCACCTATTTTACGAGCCACGGGATCAATATCGTCAAGCAAAGGCATTACTTTTTCTTTATATGGTATAGTCACGTTGAGCCCCGACAGATTTGGATTGCCGGCCAGGACATCGCGCAACAAGTCAACCGATTCAATCTCAAAGTTGACATATACTGCATTAATTCCCTCTCCCTCAAACTTGGTATTAAAGTAATTTTTTGAGAAGGAATGACCTAATGGATAGCCGATTAGGCCATAAATCTTTTTCTTTCCCGAATTCATTTAAATGTATATAAAAGAATTTGTACTTGCAAAGATAGTGTTTTTCAGCGAGATTTGATTCCAATTATGACTCCAAAATATTTCCTTAAGACAATGAAGGGCATAAAAATGACGAGATTATTTTATCTTGCTGACATACTGATATAGACTGATACATGAATAATTTTGAGTCTTAGGGATGATAAATGGAATAAAATGACTATATTTGCAGTTCATATAATCCTAAATTGAATGATATGGATTCAAAAAAATGATTTCATAGAGTTTAACCTGTCAGGAGTCATATCAATTAACATTATTAACTTAAAACAAACCCGATTAACTGATGAAACTTTTTGATGTCTATCCTCTGTTTGACATTGAGATAGATCGTGGCGAGGGTTGCCACGTCTATGACAAAGAAGGTAAAGAATATCTTGATTTATATGGCGGCCATGCCGTTATTTCGATTGGTCACAGCCATCGACGATACCTTGATGCTCTTGCCAGTCAGGCCTCAAAACTTGTTTTTTACAGTAATTCGGTTATCAATCCGCTTCAAGTCAAACTTGCCGAAAGAATGGGTAAAGTCGCCGGAATCGACGACTATCAGCTTTTCCTCGTCAACTCGGGAGCCGAGGCCAATGAAAATGCTATAAAACTGGCTTCGTTTGTCACCGGTCGCAAACGGATCGTGGCATTTGACAAGGCTTTTCACGGACGTACATCGGCTGCTGTCGAGGCTACCGACAATCCTAAAATCCAGGCTCCGGTCAACTGCAATGACAACGTTACATTTGTACCGTTGAACGATATCGATGCTGTCAAGGCCGAGCTTGCCAAAGGTGATGTTGCCGCTGTAATCATCGAGGGTATTCAGGGCGTGGGAGGTATCCGCGTAGCTGATGACAACTTCCTCAAAGAACTTAGCCAGGCAACAAAAGAAGCCGGAACAATGCTTATCCTTGATGAGATTCAAAGCGGTTACGGACGCTCGGGCCGGTTCTTTGCTCACCAATATTCGGGTATCAAACCCGACATGATTACCATGGCCAAGGGCATCGCCAACGGATTCCCGATGGGCGCGGTGGCAATCGCCGGCGATATCGCCCCGGTTTACGGACAGCTCGGCACTACATTTGGCGGAAACCATCTGGCATGTGCCGCCGCTCTTGCCGTCCTTGACGTTATCGAAGATGAAAAACTTGTCGAGAATGCCGAGAAAGTCGGTCAGTATCTCATTGACAACCTGAAAGGGCTCCCCGGAGTCAAAGAGGTGCGTGGACGCGGACTTATGATAGGAATCGAGATGGAGAAGCCGGCCAAAGAGCTGCGCCGCCGCCTCATTTTTGACCGCCACATTTTCACCGGTGCCTCGGGCACAAACACCATACGCCTCCTGCCACCGTTATGCGTGACAAAAGAGGATGCCGACCGCTTTATCGACAACTTTAAAGAAGAGCTTAAAGCCGAGGGGTATGTCGGTTAACAGGGTCATACTTGTAGGTAATGTCGGAGCCAAGCCCACCGTCAAGATGGTTGACGGCGGTATGATCGCCACATTCACACTCGCTACAACCGAGCCGCCCCAGACCACTTCAAACGGGTCGGTAATACCGGAACGTACCGAGTGGCACCGGCTTGTAGTGTGGGGCCCGACAGCCGAGTTTACCGACCGATATGTCGACAAAGGGTGTCGGCTCTATGTAGAGGGACGTCTCCGCACCCGCGTGTGGCAGGACACAAATGCCCTGAAACACTCGGTTACCGAGATACTTGTCGAGAAGCTTGAGATTCTTCAGCGGCCGGCACGCCAATAAAACGTATACCTTACAATCAAGACAACATTCCACAAATTAAATCAATATCACTATCACATGAAAAAAAGTAAACAGAAAACGGTCGTACCTCCCGGACAAGCGACTGTTCAGCCCGACCCGATAGCGGCGGCTGAACTCGACCCGGTACAGTTGCCCGAGAACGCGTTCCGCGAACTCGCCGCCAACGAGAAGTACCGCCCCATGATGCATCCCGACAGGGATTATCAGGAAGTGACCCCCTACTCGGTAGGTATGGGTTTGTTGCTGGCTGTAATTTTCAGCGCGGCAGCTGCCTATCTCGGACTTAAAGTAGGTCAGGTTTTTGAAGCTGCAATTCCAATCGCAATCATTGCCGTTGGACTTTCGGGCGCTCTCAAGCTCAAAAATCCGATGGGACAAAATGTCATCATCCAGTCAATCGGTGCATGCTCGGGCGTAATCGTTGCCGGTGCAATCTTTACCCTCCCGGCTCTCTACATTCTTCAGGCGACCTATCCTGAAATCACCGTCAACTTCCTTGAGGTGTTCCTCAGCTCACTCTTTGGCGGTGTACTTGGTATTTTATTCTTCATCCCCTTCCGCAAATATTTTGTGAAGGACATGCACGGCAAGTATCCTTTCCCCGAGGCTACAGCCACCACCCAGGTGCTTGCAAGCGGTCAGGCAGCCGGCAGCAGCGGCCAGGCCAAAACCCTTGTAATCGCATCGCTCATCGGTGGTCTCTATGACTTCATTGTCGAGACATTTGGCTTCTGGGCCGGCACAGTGTCGACCTATGCGACCCAGTGGGGACAGGCTCTCGCAGCCAAAACCAAACTGGTATTAAGCTGTAACGTATCGGCCGCAGTCCTTGGTCTCGGTTACATCATCGGTATCAAATATGCGTTTATCATCTGCGCCGGTTCATTTTTTGTTTGGTGGGTAATCATTCCCGTTATGGGAACATATGGCGCTCCCAACATTTGTGTGATGTCTCCCGACATGATCTTCTCCAATTATGCCCGCATGATCGGTATCGGCGGTATCGCCATGGCCGGTGTGCTCGGCATTATCAAATCATGGCCTATCATCAGCCAGGCAGTCGGCCTTGCCCGTCGTGAATTCAAAGGTCAGGGTGACGGTGCAAAAGTGGAGCGCTGGCAGCTCGACATCTCGATGAAACACATCGTGTTCTTCATTGCAATCGCGCTTGTAGCCGTGTTCCTGTTCTTCTACTTTGGCGTTATCCACAACTTCTTCCAGGCTCTGGTTGCATGGATCGTTGTTGTCATCATCGCATTCCTATTCACGACAGTGGCAGCCAACGCGATCGCAATTGTCGGCACCAATCCTGTATCGGGCATGACTCTCATGACCCTCATCGTTGCCTCGGCAATCCTCGTCGGAATAGGTCTCAGCGGTACATCGGGCATCGTAGCATCGATGGTTATCGGTGGTGTTGTCTGCACCGCCCTGTCAATGGCCGGCGGCTTTGTCACCGACCTTAAAATCGGTTACTGGCTCGGCACAACACCCAAACGTCAGGAACAGTGGAAATTCCTCGGCACTCTCGTATCGGCTGCCACAGTCGGCGGCGTTATGCTCGTGCTCAATCAGGTATATGGTTTCAGCGGCCCCAATGCTCTTGTAGCACCTCAGGCCAACGCGATGGCAAAAGTTATCGAACCTCTCATGATGGGTGGCGAAACTCCGTGGATTCTCTACATGGCCGGCGTTGTTCTCGCACTACTTCTCAACTGGCTCGGCGTACCTCCGTTGGCATTCTGCCTCGGCATGTTCATTCCCCTGCAGCTCAACACTCCGCTGCTTGTCGGTGGTGCTATAGCATACTTTGTAGAACGTTCGACCAAAGACCCCGAACTCGCAGCCGCCCGCCGCGACCGTGGTACTCTCATCTCATCGGGACTTATCGCCGGCGGTGCGCTCTTCGGTGTATTTGCCGCCCTTACCCGATTCTTTGGATTTGAATATGTAGCCGGCATCGATGCCGTTACTCTCCAGACCACCGGCTGCATAGCCTATGTGCTTCTCATCGCCTATCTCGTATGGGACAGCTGCAACGCAAAGAAAATTAAATAAACGTGCCATCGATTGAATTGACAAAAAAATCAATCAACCGGCAAATACTGGCGCTCGCCGTGCCATCGATTGTTGCCAATATCACCACCCCGCTTTTAGCGTTGGTCGATACGGCAATAGTCGGTCACATGGGGAGCGCCATGTATATCGCCGCTATCGCTTTGGGCGGATCGGTTTTCAATATGGTTTACTGGCTGTTCGGCTTCCTGAGAATGGGTACGAGCGGTATCACAGCCCAGGAATACGGGCGAGCGGCCAACGGACATACATCGGAAGCACTCACCCGTTCCCTGTTCATAGCTTTGACAGCCGGGATTTTACTCATTCTTTTCCGAAAACCTGTCATCGACGGCGTTATCAGTTTCATGGATCCCGACCCGTCGACAGCCGACATCGCCCGCCTTTACTGCCTTATCCTGATATTTGGCGCACCAGCCCAACTGGCTTCCTATTCCCTTACCGGATGGTTCATAGGAATGCAGAACTCACGAGCTACAATGTGGATATCGCTGCTGATCAACATAACCAATATAGCATCGAGCCTTATCATGGTTTATGGACTGAAGACAGGTATCACCGGGGTGGCAACCGGATCACTCATAGCACAATGGACCGGCGCGACAGCCGGATTTCTTGTCGCCCGACACAACGGCTACCGTTTTCGTCAATCTGACGGTCAGCCCATTTTTGACCGGAACAAGCTGAAACAATTTTTCTCGGTCAACTTTGACATTTTCCTGAGAACACTATGCCTGATTGCCGTCACTCTATGGTTTACACGTACCGGCGCACGCCAAGGCACATTGATGCTGTCGGTCAATGCCCTGCTCATGCAGTTTTTTGTCATCTTCTCATACTTCATGGACGGATTTGCATTTGCCGGCGAAGCACTCACCGGCCGATATATCGGAGCCGGCAACCGACGAGCTACCAAACTTACAGTGAACAGGCTATTTATATTTGGTTTGTCGATTTCAATATTTTTCTCCGTGCTTTATACCGTGGCCGGCGACAGCGTGCTCACCCTGCTGAGCGATGAAAAAGATGTGCTCGATGCCACGGGTGACTTCAGATGGTGGATAGTCACCGTCCCTCTCACCGGATTTGCCGCCTTCATATGGGATGGTGTCTTTATCGGCGCCACAAAAACCAGATGGATGCTGCTGTCGATATTCACGGCGATGATAGTATTTTTTATCGTGTTGCATCTCACCTACGGCACTATGTCTAACCACGGTCTATGGCTCGCGTTTGTGAGCTATCTGGCAATAAGAGGGTTGGTACTGACAATTGCCTACCGCAAAACGATGGGACAAAAGAACGATTAAATCGTTTAAAGTTGCATTTTTACCGGCAATTTTAGCAAAACTCTCAAAATATGTTGTAACTTTGTGTTATAAAACAGAACTCTACAACATCACCTAATGATAAAGAGTGTATTAGAACAAGTAATGAGCGAAGACCTTGCCGCTCTCTGGACACTACTGGATAATGATGAAAAGCGCCGCATAGTCGATTCGTTCAGCATCCACAACTTCAAAAAGAACCAGATTATATATGCCGAGCGTGAAACGCCCGAATATCTGTGGTGCCTCCTTCAAGGAAAGGTTAAGCGCTATAAGGATGGTGCCGGTGGCCGACAGCAGATATTGCGCCTTATAAGACCGGTACAATATTTTGGCTATCGGGCTTATTTTGCCAACGAGCCATATGTATCAAGCGCAGCCGCCTTCGAGCCCTCGGTGATAGGGTCCATACCGATGGCGCTTGTCGAGGACATGATCAACAATAACATGAAACTCGCGTGGTTTTTCATTCACGAACTGTCGCGCAACCTTGGCGGTAGCGACACCAAAATAGTCAATCTCACCCAAAAACATATACGCGGACGCCTTGCCGAGGCACTTATAATCCTGAAAGATAACTATGGATATGAGCCCGACAACTCGACGCTCAACATTTATATGGGACGCGAGGACCTTGCCAACCTGTCAAACATGACAACATCCAACGCCATACGCACGTTGTCGAGCTTCGTTTCGGAAAAACTCATCATCGTCGATGGTCGCAAGATAAAGATTCTCAACGAACCAATGCTACGAAATATCAGTAAATTTGGCTGATATTCCACTCTATAAAACCAATACAATAACCTATCAAATAAACAATCTGACACCATGGCAGCCGATTACAGACGTAAGCCCGAATGGCTCAAAATAAAACTCCCCCGCGGAGTCAAGGCGGCAAGTGTCGTTGGTATGCTCAACGACCGCTGTCTACACACAATATGCACCAGCGGTATGTGTCCAAACAAGGGCGAATGCTGGGGCAATGGGACAGCCACTTTCATGATAGGCGGCAATATTTGCACACGCAACTGCCGCTTCTGCAACGTTACCACCGGTCATCCCCAACCACTCGACCCTACCGAAATCGACAATATCGTCAAGTCGGTCAAGGAACTCAAACTTAAACATGCCGTCATCACATCGGTCGACCGCGATGACCTTCCCGACGGGGGAGCCGCCCACTGGGCATCACTCATCCGCACCCTAAGAAAAGAATGTCCCGAAGTGACACTTGAGGTTCTTATTCCCGACTTCAACGGTGACCTGTCGCTCGTCGACATGATAATTGCCGAGCGTCCCAACGTGATTTCACATAATCTTGAAACCGTGCGCCGACTTTCGCCTCAGGTCCGCTCACGAGCCACCTACGACCGGTCATTGTCGGTCATTGGCCACATAGCCAGCAACGGCATCCGATCAAAATCGGGCATCATGCTCGGTCTGGGCGAAACAGCCGAGGAAATTTATCAGACAATGGACGACCTTCTTGCCGTCGGTTGTGAGGTAATGACTATCGGGCAATATCTACAGCCCACCGAAAAACATTATCAGGTTCAGGACTACATACATCCCGACACATTTGCCCACTATGGAGAGATAGGCCGTCAAAAAGGATTCCGCCACATCGAGAGCGCCCCTATGGTGAGGTCAAGCTATCATGCCGAGCGCCACGTCCACTAAAACGATACATAGCAATGATTAACTTCATCGACCGTGGCACGATGCCCTACCGCGATGCATGGGCCCTTCAGACCGAGTTATTTGACAGCATCGTTGCACTCAAGCGAGCCAAACGACCTGTTGAAAACGAATATGTTATCATGGTCGAACACACCCCCGTCTACACTATGGGGCGCCATGCCAACCCCATGAATATGCTCATGTCACCCGACCTTCTTGCGCAGGACGGCATCGAGTGTATCCCCATTGAGCGTGGCGGCGACATCACGTTTCACGGCCCGGGCCAGCTTGTGGTCTACCCAATTATCGACATGCAGCTCCATCACCTCGGTGTCAAAGCCTATGTCAACCTTCTTGAAGAAGCGGTTATCCGCACCATCTCCAACTTTGGTATCAAAGGAGAGCGCGTCGAGGGGGCAACGGGAGTCTGGATTGACAAAGACACTCCACGCGAGCGAAAAATATGTGCTATCGGTGTAAGATGCAGTCACTCGGTGACGATGCATGGGTTGGCACTGAACGTCTCGACCGACCTTGCATATTTCAACCGCATCAATCCCTGTGGATTTACCGATAAAGGAGTGACATCCATCACTGCAGAACTCGGCCGGGAAGTTGACATCAACGAGGTTAAACCTATAATGCAATCCATTCTCAACGACCTTCTCAACCAATAAATTACGATCAAGACATCAAAACTTAAATAAAAAGACGACATTTTATGAAACTCATCTCATCTCTTTTAATAGCCGCTATCGCTATCACAAGCGCATGCACCACAACCGATTCAAACATCCAGAAACAGTCCGACAGCAATGACAATCCTGTCATCGAGGCTATCATGGCCCGCCGCAGCATACGCCAGTACAAAGATACACCGGTTGAACGCGAAAAACTCGAAATCATAGCCACCTGTGGCATCAACGCTCCGACAGGCATGTTCCGCCAGCCATGGGAAGTTAGAATAGTCGATGACCCTGAGTTTATCAATGGTATAACTAAAGTCTATTTAGAAGCCGACAGTAATGCTGTTGCCGGTCGCGGATTCAAAAACATGTTCCGCAACGCTCCTGCTGTAATTTTCATAGCCCACAACGGCGAGGGTACCAGTGAGATTGACTGCGGTCTGATGGGAGAGAACATGATACTTGCCGCCCAATCGCTCGGACTCGGCACATGCTGTCTCGGCGGACCGGTCCGATTCATGGCTACAAACGAAAACGCACGCCCCTATGTGGAAAAATTAGGATTATCGGCCGGCTACAAGCTGCTATATGCGATCGCTGTCGGTTATGCCGACGAAGCACCCGAGGCCAAACCGCGCGATACATCAAAAGTGAAATTTGTCGACTGACCCGATTAATCATAAATAAGTCGATTTTTTCTCATTTTTCACATAATTAATTAAATTTGGAGCAAAATATAGAGTCATTATCAAAAAAACTCGCTTACTTTGCAGTTTAAAACAGAACTGACAATATTTATAGCCCCATGAAGATTTTCACAACCGAGGAAATTCGGGAAATTGATAAATATACAGTCGAGGTTGAAGGGGTATCGCCGCTCGACCTGATTGAAAAAGTCGGTGAAGGCATCGTGGCCGAGGTAACGTCGCGATGGCTTCCAACCAAACCCGTGACTATTTTTGCCGGTCCGGGTAACAACGGTGCCGATGCGCTTGCGGCGGCACGTCTTCTATATGAAAAAGGGTTCAAGCCCAAGACATTTTTATTTAACATTGGCGGTGACCGTCTGAGCCCCGACTGTCAGGCATGCCGTGACCGTCTCGTGTCGCTTCCCGGGATAGATTTTACCGAGATTATCAACAACTTCTCGTTGCCCGACCTGATGAAAACTCATCTTGTCATTGACGGATTGTTTGGATCGGGATTGCGCGACCACCTCACCGGCGGCTTCACCTCGCTCGTACAATATATCAACGAATCGCGTGCGACAGTCATCTCGATTGACGTTCCGTCGGGAATGTTTGGCGACTGGAATAAAGACTCGATTCACCGCAATGTGATTCATGCCGATATCACTCTTGCAATTCAGTTCCCTCGTCCGGCTTTCTTCCTACGTGAAAATGCCGAGCTTGTCGGTGAATGGAAGATACTGGACATCGGTCTCAGCCAAAAAGCATCGGCCACTATCCTGCCTACCTACTACATGATAGAGAGCAACGATGTAAAACGCAAACTCAAACGCCGCCATAATTTCGTCACCAAAGCCGACCTCGGTTCAGCCGCTATCATCGCCGGCAGCTACGGCATGATGGGAGCCGCTGTACTTGCGACAAAAGCCGCTATAAGAGGCGGTGTAGGCAAGGTAACCGCGATATCTCCGCGCTGTGGTTTCAACATATTGCAGTCGACGGTGCCCGATGCCCTTTTCCTGGCCGATAAAAATGAGGTGATTCTCACCAATATTTCATTGAGATATGACTACTCGGCCATCGCCATCGGTCCCGGTATCGGCACCCACGAGCATACAGTCTCGGCTGTCGATGACTTCCTCGCCTCGATGAAACGCCCGCTCATTGTCGACGCCGACGCGCTAAACTGCATAGCCAAACGCCCGGCTATGCTCAACAACCTGCCGGTAATGTCGATAATCACACCTCATGCAGGCGAATTTGACCGTCTGTTCGGACATCATTCAACCGATTATGAGCGTTTAACCAAAGCAATTGAAGTTTCACAACAATATAATATTTTCATAATATTAAAGAGCCACTACACGGCTATCATCCGTCCCGACGGCAAGATTTATTTCAACTCGTCGGGTACACCGGCGATGGCCACAGCCGGTTCAGGGGACTGCCTCACCGGACTTATAGCGTCGCTACTCGCCCAGGGATATCTCCCCGAAATCGCCGCGATAATGGGAGTGTTTATCCACGGACGCGCCGGTGAGATAGCCGAACAACGCCAGAGCCTGTATTCGGTCAGCGCTATGGATATCTGTGACTGCATAGGCCCGGCCATCAACTCTATTATGGAATCAGACTGACTCTCAAATGAAATTCAAGAACCTACTCACAACCGTAGCGGCAGTATCGGCTACACTGACACTGACCGCACAGACAACCCAGAAGTTCACGGCCACCAAAGCCAATGAGTATGGTATTGCCTATACTCTCCCCTCGACGATGCTCGACATCACCATCGAGACCGAGACGACTGTAAAAGAGCCGGGCCGCTTCTATAAATATGCAAAAAAATACCTGAACATCGACAATCCTATATCAGAAAAAAGCGTTGATGTAAAGGTGAAAAGCGTCACTGTCACCACTCGCGGAGTCGCAAACCCCGACCGTCGTTATCTGGTCAATTTCAAACCGGGGACAATTCCGTTTATGATGATTAATGACGAGAACCTTCCCATCTCGATAAATACCGAGAAAGTGCTAACCACCGATGAGGTGAAGCTGCCGGTTGCAGTCGACGCCAAGCCGACACCACTCGAAACCGACGCCGCCCGTCAGGTCTTGAATGAAGAAATGCTTCAGAGCCAGTCGACAGCCAAACGCGCCGAGCTTGCCGCCGCCCAGATTTATGCTCTGCGCCAATCCCGCACCGACCTCATCACCGGACAATCGGAATCGATGCCGCCCGATGGTAAAGCGATGCAGATTGTAATGGACAATATCGAGGCTCAGGAGGCCGCCCTTGTAGCGATGTTTGTAGGAACGACCAAAGTATCAACCCGAGTATCAACAGTGTCGTTTGACCCGTCGGAAGATGTCAACGACATGATACTTGCCCGCATATCGCCCGACGGAGTTGTGGAGCCTGACGACTTGTCGGGAGCACCGCTCTACCTGTCGGTAACGACAGTCGAGGAAGGAAAGATGCCGGTTGATGAAAAAGGCAAGGAGATTCCGTTCCCCAAAAACGGTTTTGCCTACTGCATACCCGGAAAAGCCGAAATCAAAGTAACATTTGACGGCAAGACAATGGCCGACAAGCGTATCGAACTTGCCCAGGCCGGAGTTGTTTACGGGCTCAACCCCAACTCGTTTACCGACAAAAAAGAACCAATTTACCTGATTTTTGACCCCACTACCGGAGCCGCTGCCGAAATCGGCTCGGCCAACCGCCAGTAACATAACAACACCCTGCCCATGACACCCGAACAGCGACTTGAGCTTGAAGAAAAAGTAATTAAAATGTTGCGCACTGTCTATGACCCCGAAATCCCGGTGGACATCTACAGTCTGGGACTCGTATATAAAATCGACATCGACGATGATGCCAATCTCAACATTGACATGACCATGACTGCGCCCAACTGCCCCATGGCCGACTTTATTCTCGATGATGCCCGCATTAAACTTGAATCAATCGAAGGAATCAAATCGGTTAACATCAACATTGTCTTTGAACCGGAATGGACTCAGGACATGATGAGTGAAGAAGCAAAACTCGAACTCGGATTTCTTTAACCGGTTTTCAAGTCAACCCGATGGGACGAGCCTACTTCATATCAGACCTTCATCTGGGAGCGAGTTATCTTGCCAACGACAAAATCAACAGGGAAAAGACAGTATGCAATTTTCTTGAAAGCATCGCCGACGATGCCGACAGCCTCTATCTCGTCGGTGATATTCTCGACTATTGGTTTGAGTACCGTAATGTTGTTCCGCGCGGTTATATCCGATTTTTCGGCACGCTTGCCCGTCTGGCCGACCGTGGTATAAAAATCACGTGGATGATTGGCAACCATGACATCTGGATTTTTGACTATCTGCCGCGTGAAATAGGAATGAGAGTTATCGACGGCGAGTTAATAGAGGAGATACTTGGCAGCCGCTTTTATATAACCCATGGGGATGGATGCGGTAAACGCACACTCGGATTCAGATTTATCAGAAGTGTTTTCCGCAATCGGTTCTGTCAAAAAATATATTCCGGAATACATCCGCGATGGACAATTCCGTTTGCCCTTTCATGGTCGAGCCACAGCCGCAAGGCCGATCATTCTTATGCCGAGCCTATAATCGAGCCTGAAAAAGACTCATACGTCCGGTTTGCAATAGACTATAACACTACTCACGCCAATGAAAAGGTAAGCCGTTTTGTCTTTGGTCACCGTCACATCGTGCTCGATTATACCACACCCGATGGGTCGGAAGTTATCATTTTAGGAGACTGGATTAACCATTTTACATACGGAGTATTTGATGGTAAAACCTTTGAATTGTGTAAGTATAATGGCAAAATGATATTAAACGCATAACATTTAACAATATTTTAGGTTTATACTAATTTTTCGCTCAACTCCATATAAATCTATAATTCAGACAGTTATCTATACCAGTATAGGCTTCAAATCATTTCAGCTCCAAAAAACATGTTTTATAACATATAAATTTGTTTTGCGAGACAAGAATTTATCCCGAACTTTGTCACGCAAATCTAAAACAATCTTTTTTACCTTAGAAATTGTACCTATTGGAAACCATAAAGAGGAGCTTAGTGATAAGCTCCTTCTTTAGTTTTTATAGAGAGGTACAATTATCATCCTATTTATATAAGGTATTAAAATCACATTTATAACTTACTACAATAATGATTGACGGACACGGTGACGATATTTTCCGATATGGCGACATGGTTGAAGTAAACTTCAGCACAAATATTCATCAAGGCGTTGACCATTCCAACCTGATGAGACATCTGGGCACATGTACTCGACTGTTGTCCAACTATCCCGAACCCGAACCTCGCAGCGTCGAGGCAAGACTTGCTCTCAATCACAATATTGATGCCGACAACGTTATCGTCACCAACGGCGCAACCGAATCAATATATCTCATTGCCCGGAAAAAGGCCGGAAGCGACTCTGAAATTGTCGTTCCGACATTCCGCGAATATCAGGACGCATGTAAAATGTTTGGCCACAATGTAAGTTTCATCACCGAACAGAATTTTTACACGGGCAAACGTCCGGACTGCCGTGATGGTATCGTGTGGTTGTGCAATCCCAACAATCCGACCGGGAAAGTCTTTGCGCGCGATTATCTTCTCGACCTGATTGACTCGATGCCCGGCAAACTGTTTGTAATAGATCAGGCCTATGCCGACTATGCGACAGCCAAAGTCCTGAGCATTGCCGATGTCACAAGTCGCCATAACGTCATCATGCTCCACTCACTTACAAAGCAATTTGCCATCCCCGGACTAAGAATAGGATATGCAATAGCTTCAGCAACTATTGTATCGGGACTTAAAAAATTGCGCATGCCATGGGCTGTCAATTCATTTGCAATCGAGGCAGCCCATTATCTGCTCAACCATGCCGATGAGTACAGGATTGACCCGACCATGCTTAACAATGAGGCACGCCGTATTGCATCGGCTTTGAAAAGACTTGGAATATCAAGTGGGCCGACCGACTGTAATTTCATACTTTGCCGGCTCCCCCGCCCAACATCGGCTCACCTTAAAAAGTGGCTTGTAGAGCAACACGGGCTACTCATACGCGATGCTTCAAATTTTGAGACACTCGACGACCGTTATTTCCGCATAGCCGCTCAAGACGCCAAAAGTAATGACCGTCTTATAAAATGTATTGAAAAATGGATTTCGTTATAGCACTTCTACCATTATTAACAGGCAGCCTACTTGACTTAGCATTTGGAGACCCGGAGCGGTTACCCCATCCGATTGTATGGTTTGGTAAAATCATATCTAAACTCGAGCACCGGTTAAACAACGGTTCAAATAAAAAAATAAAAGGCGGAATTGTCGCTGTCTTTCTAATAGCCGGAGTATTTGCACTCACATCGCTATTACTCCATATGATCTCACCGATAGTGTGGCTCAACATTGCCATCCAGGCGATTCTCATTTTCTACTGTCTCGCCGGCACAACCCTTATAAGGGAAGTAAAAATGACATTTGAAGCCATCGACAGGTCTCTCGAAGCCGGCAGGAAACAGGTTGGCCGGATTGTAGGACGTGACACGTCTGAACTATCGGCCATAGAAATAAGGACAGCTGCTCTTGAAACACTGGCCGAGAATCTCAGCGACGGAGTAATCGCACCGCTTTTCTGGTATGCGGTAGCCGGTGTTCCAGGCATGCTTGCCTATAAAATGGTTAATACTCTTGACTCCATGATTGGTTACCGCAACGAACGCTATCGCGACTTCGGGTGCGTGGCAGCTCATATCGATGATATCGCCAACTACCTTCCGGCACGCCTGACAGCTTTACTGATGGTGATTACATCGGGACACATCGGGTTAATTAAATTTGTAAAGAAATTTGGCCGGGAACATGCCAGCCCCAACAGCGGGTATCCCGAAGCTGCAATGGCCGGTATCCTCGATTGCCGTTTTGGAGGACCGCACAACTATTTTGGCGAGACGGTTGACAAGCCTTTTATAGGTGTGACTCAACGTGACTTCTCTACAGCCGATGTCATCAAAGCAATAAATATAAACCGACGTGCCGAGCTAATGGCCATTGTCCTGACAGCCATTGTCAAGATATCGGTAGTGCTGATATAATACAGCCGGTCAATAACCTTTGCGATATTTGTCAGGGTCGATATCGTCGAGAATACTTAAATAGGAATTGAAGCGTGATTGAGCGATGAGATTTTCATCAAGAGCGCGTTGCACCGCACACCCCGGTTCTCCCGTGTGAGTGCAGTCACCATACCGGCAGTCGCGTCCTGTTTCAAATATCTCGGGGAAATAGTGGGACACTTCCTGGCGTGTCATTTCAATGGTACCGAAACCGCGTACACCGGGGGTGTCAATTATCCAGCCTCCTTTATCACCCGGCAAACGGAACATTTCAGAGAAAGTAGTGGTGTGCATACCGGTATCATGGATATCTGAAATCTCGGCAGTCTTGAGGTCAAGACCGGGTATGAGAGTATTGATCAGCGATGATTTTCCTACGCCCGAGTTTCCCGAGAATAGCGAAATTTTGCCCTCGATACATTCCTTAAGCTTGTCGACACCCTCGCCGGTGCGCGCCGAGAGCTCTATGACTTTGTAGCCTATCGAACGATAAAGATATGTCACGGCGTCAAGCAATTCCCGGTCGTCGGGAGTATCGAGCATATCGATTTTGTTAATCACGAGAATGGCCTCGACACGATAGGCCTCGGCTGTAGCGAGAAAACGGTCGATAAATGTTGTCGATGTCGTCGGATGGGCAAGCGTGGCGACCAAGACTGCATAATCGAGATTTGAGGCCAGTATATGGGACTCTTTTGAAAGATTACTGGCACGACGGATGATGTAGTTGCGTCGCTGATGTATAGCAGTTATAAAGCCCGTACCGTCGGGATTGACTGTCACATCGACAATATCGCCGACCGCAACGGGGTTTGTTGTACGGATTCCCTTAAGTCGGAAATTTCCCTTTATTTTACAATTTATCTCCTTGCCGGTAGCGCGGTCGAGAGCAACATACCAGCTGCCTGTATTTCTAATGACAAGTGCTTCCATCAATAATATTTTTACAAATAAAACACCTCACGAGCGAAAACGTTGAGGAAGCGACTCATTTATAATTTCAAATGTTTGCTTCATAACCGGTTGCAAATCGGCATCGGGAGCCGGGGCAGGAATCGGATGATGAATCGTGAGCTTTATCGTGCCGTATCGCGGAAGGAACCTTGTGCGCGGAAGCACCTGAAAAGCACCGTCGATTGTCACAGGTACAAGCGCGAGGCCAAATTCACGTGAAAGCTGATAGGCTCCGCGTTTGAATCGTCCCATTTTGCCGGTGAAAGTACGCGAGCCTTCGGGAAAGACGACGAGTGAATCACCATCCTTGAGAGTATGCTCGGCACCGTGAAACGTATGCAGAACCGCCGCAGAGCTTGAGTTGTCGACAAAAATGTGTCCGGCCTTTTCACAAGCTAAGCCGACAAACGGAATTTTACGCAGACTCTTTTTCATCATCCATTTGAAATTATGATCAAGATAGCCATAAATTGAAAAGATGTCATAAGCGCCCTGATGATTGGCTACAAAGACATATGAAGTGCCTGTATTAATATTTTCGCGACCCGACACACGGACCCTTACAAACATGAGCACACACCAGGCCTTGGCCCAGATGTGAGGAGGATAATAGCCCCACCATCGACCATTAAAAAGAACTGAACCGACAGCAGTAACAAGAGCTGTAATGATTGTCAGGACAATCAACACGGGCAAAGCGAAACAAATCTGGTATATCCGATAAAGTACAATCATATTTCATGAGCTTTTATTCCACAAATATAGACAAAAAAACGCAAAAATTTTGTATTTTTGCACACTGAAATAAAAAAATGAAGATTTTTAAAAGCATATTACCGGTTTTGATGGCTGCTCTGATTTTTTTTCAAGGCAACGCCTACGAAATCAAGACCGATTCCATACCTGACACCGCCATATCGCTGCTGATATGTTCGCCGGGCTCCGAGATTTACGAGCTGGAGGGACACGCTGCCATGCGCATTGTTCATCCGATTTATGGCGACGTCACTGTCAATTGGGGACTTTTTGACTTCAACACTCCAAACTTTGCATACCGTTTTACTAAAGGGGAAACCGACTACCGGGCCGGAGCAACTCCGACCGACCTTTTTGTCGGCCTCTATCAACGGGAAGGCCGCACAGTCACCGAGATTCCTGTAAAACTGACACCCGACGAGGCCAAACGAGTCATAGATCTCGTAACCGAGAATCTAAGGCCCGAAAATCGTGTTTACCGATACAACTACCTATATGACAACTGCTCGACCCGCCCTCTTGCCATCATAGAAAAAGCTACCGGAGACAGCATTTCGCTCAAATTACCCGATGATATCGCCGAGGGGGAAACATTCCGTACACTCATGAGCCGGTATCACCAAAACTACCCATGGTATCAGTTTGGTATTGACCTTGCCCTTGGTAACGGCATCGATAAAAAGGTAACACCGCGCGACGCGACATTTGCTCCGGTCATTCTTCTCAACCAAATTTCAGGACAAAATGACCGGTTCGGACAACCGGTTGTCCTTACATCACCCGTCACAACCAACGGTGGACCCGCCGGACCGACACCGTTGTATCTCACTCCTATATTTATTGGCTGGATTGTTTTTGCGATAGCACTTATCCTGACAGTGGCAGGAACGAGACTGAAAAAAGTGGCTCTATGGTTTGACCGCGTCTATTACCTGGCCGTCGCATTGTCCGGACTTTTACTGACCTTTCTTATATTTGTATCGGTCCACGAAGCCACATCGCCCAACTGGTTATACCTTTGGTTGAACCCTTTGGCCTTTACAGTTGTTATAGGAATCGGGACAAAACGGCTTGTAACTTTGGTTTTGTTCTACCAATTAATTAACTTTGCATCATTAATTGCACTTTGCATCATAGCGGCAACCGGAATCCAATCGCTAAACGCGGCATTTTATCCGTTGATTTTGGCCGATTTGCTCCGCTCCGCAAATTATATTTATAGAAATAAATCATGTCTGTCAAGAAAAAGCTACTGACTTCTCGCCTTGGGAGTGTCCTCGTCGCCTCGATGGTGACAATGGGTATCTCGGCTCAACTTCCGGCCAAGCGTCCGACGCTTGTGGTCGGAATCGTCGTTGACGGACTTTCGCTTGACCAGCTCAATCTACTCAAAGGATATTTTGGTGCCGACGGTTTCAACCGCCTCATTAACAAAGGCGTAACCATCACCGACCTTGATTTTGGCTCGGCTCTTGACCCGGCGGCCGCCTCGGCTCTTCTTTATACCGGAGCATCGCCGTCGATCAACGGTGTTGACGCTTCGACTGTCTATGACCGCACTTCGCGCCGGGCCATATCGTCGTTTCTCGACCAGTCGACGCTCGGCAACTTTACCGACCAGACTCTGTCGCCCAAAGCGATGAGAGTGTCGACCATCGGTGACGAGATAAGAATCTCGACCGGCGGGCTGGGTCATGTATATGCCATAGCCCCATCGGCCGAGCAGGCTCTCGCCCTTGGAGGTCACGCGGCCAACAGCACTTTCTGGATCAACGACGTAACCGGAAAATGGTCTACATCGACTTTTTATAAGGATGTTCCCACTCCGGTCATCAACCGCAACCATCGCGACCCGCTCGAATTCAAACTCGACACTATAGCGTGGACATCCCT
This sequence comes from Muribaculaceae bacterium, assembly GCA_029063895.1. Classification (GTDB taxonomy): domain Bacteria; phylum Bacteroidota; class Bacteroidia; order Bacteroidales; family Muribaculaceae; genus CAJUPY01. The sequence goes on from JAIDNJ010000053.1 coordinate 44,359, forward strand.
TCGCGACGCTGCTGATTATCCCGACATGCCGTCCTACAAAAAGCTGTTCTCGTTCCGTCATGTTTTCCTACGCAACGACCCCGACCGCTACCGCAAGTTTGTAGCATCGCCTATGGTCAACCGCGAGGTTACATCACTTGCCGGCGAATATATCAAGTCGATGAATCTTGGCAAAGGTGAGAATTTTGATATGCTCAGCCTTGCCTACACGCTGTCACCCTACCTCTATGGCAAAGAGAATGATTCACGCATGGAGCTGATGGACAGCTACCTGAGACTTGACAACGAGCTGGCCGCTCTTTTCAAGGCAATCGACACGGCCGGTCCCGGCATGAACAACACACTACTGTTTCTCGCAGGAACACCGGCATCGACGACGACTCGCCGCGAAGAAGAAAAATGGGCTATTCAGTCGGGCGAATTTTCGCCACGACGCGCCATAGCGTTGCTGAACATGTATCTTATCCCGCTGCTCGGCAACGGCGAATGGATTACAGGTTATCACGATAATAAATTTTACCTTAACCACGAGTTAATAAAAGAGCGGGACCTCAGCCTGAAGGACGTGCGCAAATCGGCGGCCGATTTTCTCAATCGCATGGCAGGTGTGGCCGAGGCATTCTCTATCGACGATATCATTGACGGACGCGCAACCGAGACAATCGCTATTCCGCGCCGCAATGTCAACATCGAGACAGCCGGCGATGTATATGTATCGCTGATTCCGGGATGGGAAGTAGTCGATGACGGCACTCCTATGCCAAAGACCCCGACCTATCCTATGGCTCAACGCTTTGTCGCTCCAATCGCTCCAGGATTTATTCTTGCACCCGATGTCGCCCCTACAACCATCACCACTCCGGTTGATGCAAGGGTGATAGCACCGACAATAACATCAATCCTACGCATACGGTCTCCCAATGCGTCGCTTTTGCCACCTTTGCGCCTCAATGCACGCTGATGTGGCTGCATGGCACTCTCCTACCCCAGCTATCCTCACTTTTTTGAATAACAAATAAATCCCAACATATATAATATGTCATTTTTAGGAATTTTAGGCAAACTCTTTGGAAACAAGTCGCAGCGCGACCTCAAAGAGATACAGCCGATTGTAGACCGAATCAACGCACTCGGTCCCGAGATGCAAAAGCTCTCAAACGACCAACTCCGTCAAAAAATCACCGACATCCGTGCCGAGCTCGCCGCAGCCTATGCCGAAGATGAGACAGCAGTAGCTCAGCTCAAAGAAGAGGTTGAAAACATGCCGTTTGACCAACGTCAACCCCTCTGGGACAAAATCGACGCTCACGAAAAAAATATAATCGAGACTCTCGATACAGAACTCGACCGCGTACTTCCCGAGGTTTTTGCCGCCATGCGCGAAACCGCCGCCCGTTTTGCCAAAAACGAGACAATCGAAGTAACTGCCACCGAACTCGACCGCGAACTCGCCGCCAAAGGAAAGGATTTTGTTTCAATCGAGGGAGACAAAGCCATCTGGAAAAATCACTGGATCGCCGGCGGTAGCGAAATCGTGTGGGACATGATTCACTACGACGTTCAGCTCATTGGCGGTATCGTGCTTCACCAAGGCAAAATCGCCGAGATGGCTACCGGTGAAGGTAAAACCCTCGTAGCCACACTCCCCGTATTCCTCCGCTCGCTTTCAAAACGCGGTGTTCACGTGGTGACTGTCAACGACTACCTGTCAAAACGTGACTCGGAGTGGATGGGTCCGCTCTATATGTTCCACGGAGCTACAGTCGACTGCATCGACAAGCACGAGCCCAATACACCGGCTCGCCGTGCAGCCTATAACTGTGACATCACATTTGGTACAAACAACGAATTTGGTTTTGACTACCTGCGCGACAACATGGCGATGACTCCTCAGGACCTCGTGCAGCGTAAACATTATTATGCAATCGTCGACGAGGTTGACTCGGTGCTCATCGACGATGCCCGTACCCCGCTTATTATCTCAGGTCCAGTTCCCAAAGGCGACGACCAGCTTTTCAACGATTACAAAGCCAACGTCGAGAAGGTTGTCAACGCGCAGCGTCGCCTTGTAACCCAGATTCTCGCCGAGGCCAAAGATAAACTGGCATCAGACGATAAAGATGTGCGCAAAGAGGGAGCACTCCTGCTATTCCGTGCGTTCAAAGGTCTCCCCAAAAACAGCGCACTCATCAAGTTCCTGAGCCAGGAGGGTATGAAAAACGTACTGCTTGAAACCGAAGCTTACTATCTTCAGGACAACGCCCGTGAAATGCCTGTCGTGACCGACCCGCTTTATTTCATCATCGATGAGAAAAACCGCTCGGTCGAACTCACCGACAAAGGTATCGACGAGCTCACCGGCAAATCAAATGACCCCACATTCTTTGTGCTTCCCGACATCGCCGCCGAGCTTTCACAACTCGAGACAATCGAAGACAAGGCCGAACGTCAGGCCAGAAAGGACGCCGCCATGCAAAATTACGCGATCAAGGCCGAGCGTGTCCACACCGTCACCCAGCTTCTCAAAGCCTATACCCTCTTTGAAAAAGATGTCGAGTATGTAATCGACGACAACAAAATCAAGATTGTCGACGAGCAGACCGGCCGTATCATGGAAGGTCGCCGCTACTCTGACGGACTCCACCAGGCAATCGAGGCCAAAGAAGGTGTCAAGGTCGAGGCGGCCACTCAAACGTTTGCAACAATCACGCTCCAGAACTACTTCCGCATGTATCACAAGCTGGCCGGTATGACCGGTACTGCCGAGACCGAGGCCGGCGAGTTCTGGGATATCTATAAACTCGATGTGGTGACTATCCCCACCAACCGTCCCATCGCCCGTATAGACATGAACGACCGCGTTTACCGCACAAAACGCGAAAAATACAAAGCGGTCATCGACGAGATTGTCCGTCTTCACGAGATTGGACGCCCGGTGCTTGTCGGTACAACATCGGTTGAAATCTCGGAACTTTTGAGCCGTATGCTCAAGATGGCCCACATCGACCACAAAGTGCTCAACGCCAAATATCACCAGCAGGAGGCCGAAATCGTAGCCTTTGCCGGTCTTCCCGGAGCCGTAACCATCGCGACCAATATGGCCGGCCGCGGTACCGACATCAAGCTTCCCGCCCAAGTCAAAGCGATGAAAGACACCGGCGTGGAAAAAGGCAAGGAAGTCGGTGGTCTCGCCATCATCGGTACCGAGCGCCACGAATCGCGCCGTGTCGACCGTCAGTTGCGCGGACGTTCGGGACGTCAGGGTGACCCCGGTTCATCGGTATTCTATGTGTCGTTTGAAGATCAACTCATGCGTCTCTTCGCAACCGACCGCGTCATGAAAATGATTGACCGTCTCGGTCTTGAAGAGGGCGAGATGATTGAATCGGGAATGGTTACCCGCGCCATCGAAAACGCTCAGAAACGTGTCGAGGAAAACAACTTCGGTATCCGTAAACGTCTTCTCGAATATGACGACGTGATGAACAAGCAGCGTACCTACATCTATGCCCGCCGTCATCACGCACTCATTGGTGAGCGTGTAGGTATCGACCTTGAAAATATGCTTTTTGACGCTATCGAGAACCTCGTCAACAACTATGACCAGCCCGGTGATTACGACGACCTGTCAATGGAACTGATGCGCATCTTTACAATCGAGCCGCCGTTTGATGCCGCTACCTTTGCGGGTCTAACCAACGAGGAACGTGTGGAAAGAATCCACAAAGCCGTTGCCGAGACCCGCGAACGCCGCTCCGAACTCATCGCCGGAGTGGCTATGCCCGTCATCAAAGACTGGGTTGAAAACCGCGGAGCCCAGGGCAAAATCGCCGTTCCCATCACCGATGGCAAACGCATCTTCAACATCGTTTGTGATATCAACGAGGCCTATCGCACCGAGTGTCGCTCTATCGTCAAAGAATGGCACAAGACCATCCTGCTCGTTTCAATCGACGAGCTCTGGAAAGAGCACCTCCGCGAACTCGACCAGCTGCGTCAGTCGGTTCAGAATGCATCTTACGAGCAAAAAGACCCGTTGGTAATCTATAAAGTTGAATCGTTCCACCTCTTTGAAACGATGCTCAACAACCTCAACGTGAAAACCCTCTCGGCCCTCATGCGCGGTCAAATCTTTATACAGCCGCCACGCCCGCAGGCTCCCGTCGACAACACATCGACCACTGCCGATGTCCGTGACAACAAAGCCGAGGCACCCAAACCTGCCCCCGAGGTCAAAAAAGCAATGCCTGAGCGTCCTACCGACTACTCGCGCTACCGTACATCCCGCGCCGAGAATCCCGGTGAAGACAACCGTCGCGCCGCATCGGCACGTCAGGGTGAACAGTCAGCTCCAAGCCCGGTCAAGGTCGGCCCGAAAGTAGGACGTAACGATCCATGTCCCTGTGGCAGCGGCAAAAAATATAAAAACTGCCACGGACGCGGACTGTAATCAACCCAAACATAGGTCGTAGACCATAAATAACAAAGGCGCTGAATTCAGCGCCTTTGTTATTTAT
>JAIDNJ010000054.1 GCA_029063895.1 Muribaculaceae bacterium
TAGGTTATCAGGCATGGTGGGACGGCATGGTCGACTTTGCCAGAAGGAACGTCACTGTAGATTAACTGTCTGAATCAGTCGATAACATCATATCACCAATATAAATGTAATTATCTCATGTTATTATGTTGACAGGCATTATGGCAACAGGGTGTTCAGACAAGATACCTCAGCTGGGCAAGAACTCCATTGATGAGGTTATCAATGCCATGACCTTGGAGGAAAAGGTACATCTGATGATTGGCACCGGTGGAGATCTGGATTCCGAGATACCATCGGCTGTTGTAGGCAAAACCGAGAATATCGTGCCGGGAGCGGCAGGAACCACCTCTGCCATTCCACGCCTCGGAATTCCGTCAATAGTACTTGCGGACGGCCCGGCAGGACTTAGAATCGACCCGACAAGGGAATACGACACTTCCACGTATTATGCCACACACTTCCCGATTGGTACTTTGCTGGCATCGACATGGAATGTTGATTTGGTAGAGCGAATAGGCAACGCCATCGGCAATGAAGTGCTTGAATACGGTGTTGACGTGTTGCTTGCGCCCGGCATGAACATTCAGCGGCATCCCCTGAATGGCCGTAATTTTGAATATTATTCGGAAGACCCGCTGGTAAGTGGAAAAATCGCAGCCGCATATGTCAGGGGCATTCAGAAGAATGATGTTGGGACATCGGTAAAGCACTTCGTCGCCAACAATCAGGAAACTAACCGCACGGCGGTGGATGCCATCATATCTCAACGCGCACTGAGGGAGATATACCTCAAAGGGTTTGAGATAGCGGTAAAAGAAGCTAAGCCATGGACTCTTATGACCTCATATAATCTTGTTAACGGCACATACGCACCTGAAAACAAAGAACTCGTGACCAATGTGCTGAGGGACGAATGGGGATATGATGGTACAGTCATGACCGACTGGTATGGCGGTAAAAGCGCACCCGCTATTGTCAGCGCAGGTAATGACATGATTCAGCCCGGCTATGGCAAGCAGTATGATGATATCATCGAGGCTGTGAGCAACGGAACACTACCAATGGAGGACATCGACCGCAACGTCAGGCGCATACTCGAACTAATTGTAAAGACTCCGAGATTCAATGGATACAAGTACTCCAGTAATCCGGATTTAAAAGCTCATGCCGAGATCACACGCCAAAGCGCGACAGAGGGTATGATTCTATTGAAAAATGATAATAATGCTTTGCCATTTGACAAGAATGTGAAAAACATAGCTCTCTTTGGCGTGACTTCATACGATTTTATCCCTGGTGGTACGGGTTCGGGGAATGTAAATGGATCCTATACCGTGTCGCTTCTTGACGGGCTTGAAAACGCAGGATATAAGTCTGATTCTGCCTTGAAAGAGACATATGAAAAATATATCGCCGAGGAAAAAGCACGTCCGGTACCCAACGACACCAGTGCATTCGCGAAATGGCTACCACCGACACGTCCTGAGGAACTGAATTTTGATGCAGAGCAGATCAAGGCATTCGCATCGGTCAACGACGCCGCCATCATCACGATAGGAAGATATTCGGGTGAATTTGTCGACCGTACAACTGACAACTTCAACCTGTCTCCTAAAATGTCAGCGTTGATAGCAAATGTCTCTAAAATCTTTAGGAAGAACGGTAAACCTGTCGTAGTGATTCTCAACGTGGGCGGAGCTATGGAAACCGCATCATGGAAGATGAAGCCTGATGCTATCTTGCTCGCATGGCAAGGCGGTCAGGAGGGAGGCAACAGTGTCGCCGATATTCTTAGTGGAAAAGTCAATCCGTCAGGGAAACTCACAATGACGTTCCCGTTAAAGGTGACCGACCCCTATTCGTCGATCGACTTCCCTATCGATGTCGCTGTGGATGTCGCTAATTTCCTTGACTTTGACCGCAAAAGGGAAAATGTCCGGAATGTTGACTATACACTGTACGAGGATGACATATATGTTGGCTACCGCTATTTCGACACTTTCGAAGTCCCGGTATCATATCCGTTCGGATACGGACTTTCCTACACGACATTCCGCTACACCAACGGTTCGATTGATTTCGACGGGAAAAACTATATTGTTAAGGTAGATGTATCAAACAGCGGAAAGGTTGCCGGAAAAGAGGTCGTGCAGCTATATGTCGCGTCACCGGATGCAAAGAAACTGAATCAGCCTAAAAAGGTCTTGAAAGCATTCGCAAAGACAAAACACCTGAATCCGGGTGAAAGCGAAACCGTAACTATGAAAGTAGCGGCTGAAGATTTGGCATTCTTTGATGAAGAGTCTTCAGCATGGGTAGTAAGCCCTGGCGAATATGGATTTGAAATCGGAGCATCCTCACAAGATATCCGCGCGACCCTTAAAACCGACGTAAAGGGTTCAGAAAGGAAAGTAAATGATCTCCTCCGTCCTAAGCAATCCATCAATATCCTGAGGAATAAGTGATAAAGTAACCCCAAAAGGAAAACATGAAGAATGTATTGATAATATCATCAAGTCTGCGTCCTGTAAGCAATTCTCATATTCTGGCAGATGCTTTTGCCCGAGGAGCAAAGGAGGCAGGAAACAATGTGGAAATGGTCAGTCTTAGAGGAAAAGATCTGAAATTCTGCATAGGATGCCTGAGCTGTTTTAAGACAGGCAAATGTGTCATAAAAGATGATGCGCCGGAGATTGTAGGTAAAATACATGAAGCGGATGTCGTTGTATTGGCTACACCCATTTATTATTACGGGATCAGCGGTCAGTTGAAGACGCTCATTGACCGTGCAAATCCGCTCTATCATGGAGATTATAAGTTTACAGATGTATATCTTCTGACCAGTGCGGAATCTGCAGACCCTGACGCCATACATAAGCCCATAGTCGCTGTCCAAGGCTGGCTGGACTGCTTTGAGAGAGCCCATCTTGCCGGTACAGTCTTTGCCGGAGGTGTGGATAAACCGGGAGAGATTGAAGGACATCCTTCATTGGAAAAGGCATATCAAATGGGCAACGCGATTTAAACAATATTCTGAAACAAGTCAGTGTGCCAAAATCAAGGTTTTGACACACCGATTTTTATTTAGAGGTTTTAATCTGAGTGTAACGGTGTATTTTTCCTTTACGCTCTTTCTGCACCCCTCTTGCATATTTTATCTCAGGATAGCCGAAACCCACGATTAGGCCAGTATAGTGATCTTTGGGTATCCCAAGCATTTCACGAGCATTTGGAGCAAGCTCGTTAAGCACTTCCGAACTATAGCTCATTATAACGGTACCCAAGCCGTGTGCATTGCATAACAATTCAAAATAGGCAGTAGCAAGAATACAATTAGCCTTGCTGTCTTCAGCCCATTTCCCGACACATTTCTCGTGGGCTATAAATAAGTGAGGAGCGCCACAGAACAGCATATCATCTTTCCGAAGGCTTGCCTCAGATTCTTTCATTTTCTTATAGAAAAAGTTGCTGAAACTATGCGTATAGATATGCTTCGAGGCTTTCTGTTCCATCACGTTGTAGGCTTCCTGCCATATTTCGTCAACCCGGGCTATATCATCGATCACAGTATATTCAACCCCCATTGAATTTCCACCAGTAGGGACAGCCTCCATTGCGGAAAGAATACGTGTTATTATCGCAGGATCTACATTCTCCGCAAGAAACCTGCGACATGACCTGCGGTTGGTGACAAGCCTTTCCATGTATTCACCCATTTGCTCAGGCACCGGTGGTAAGGAATCCTCCGGCTTTTTCCTGAAAATTGATATGGCACCCTGTGGGCATACTGCCAGACAATGCTGACATCTCCAGCACCCCCTCCATCCGAACCGTTCAAAAGGAATCATCTCGGGATAACCGTCATGACCCCATTTCAATACTAATCCTGAACATGTGTTGATGCACTTCCCACATTTAATGCACTTGGTTTTATCTACCTTGAAATCAGTCTTTAATTCCAACATATCATCTGATTAGATATTCACTAATAAATCGATATTTAACTTTAACAGCAAAATACCATGATTTTTACCGGCACGTTATTGTCGGTTTCGTGTCATACTATGCTTTCACTGCAATGTTTCAATAACTTTCATCGGAAGACGGATAAGTAATATTCTTTACTTGCCCTACGTAGTCTGCCACAGAACCGGTAATGGTTTCCCCGATGTGCCCGAAATAGCGCATGAACTTGGGCTTGAATCCTTCATTCATTCCAAGCATATCCTGAACAACCAAAACCTGTCCATCGGTATCAGAGCCAGCCCCGATACCGATTGTAGGTATTGTGAGAGCTTGGGTAACATGGGCCGCCAATTTTGCCGGAATTTTTTCAAGCACAACAGCAAAGCATCCCAATTTCTGAAGCATACGAGCGTCGTTCATAAGCCTTTCAGCCTCTGTATCGCCCTTGGCTCGAACTCCATATCCTCCAAACTTATTTACAGATTGTGGCGTGAGCCCGAGATGTCCGCATACCGGAATGCCGGCTGCAAGAATACGCTCAATCTGTTCACGTATCTCCACACCGCCCTCAAGTTTAAGTGCAGCCGCTCCTGTCTCCTTCATTACGCGGACGGCAGAATCAACAGCCTTTTCAATACTTCCCTGATAGTAGCCGAATGGAAGATCGACTACGACAAGAGCTCTTTTTACGCCTCTGACCGTTCCTTTAGAAAAGGTTATCATGTCATCAAGCGTAATAGGAAGTGTTGTATCATAGCCCATCATGACATTGGCTGCGGAATCACCTACCAAAACAACATCGACCCCTGCTGCATCTACAAGGCGGCCCATGGTGTAATCATAAGCTGTTATACATGCTATTTTTTCGCCGGCATCTTTCATCGCCTGAAGTTGTGCCGTAGTGACTTTTGAAGTAGTATGGTTGTTACTATAGGATGACATTTGTCCAGTATGTTTTATCTGTTATTGTATTAAAATTTGTGCATCTATTTAGAGACTTGCACCATTTATCGGTGCAAAGTTACAAAATATATCCTAATTATCAACAGGTTACACTCTTAAACCTAAATAACCTTTTTATCGCTTTTGATGATTTTCAGTCAGTTGTATAACTAAATCATAGGGAATAAAACATCTAAACCAAATACAACAATTTTCCTGATAAGGTTATATAAATACGATCCTGTGCAGTATTTAATAGAAATCGCCCCGGTTGCAACTATATCATTGCCCGGGGCGATAAAAACGTCAGTATTATAATATCATTCTGACAGAAACGGAACGACGCAATCCCAGACAGCCTGGAAGTTGTCAATGAAAGCACCATGGCCTGCATTAGAGATAATGGCCAACTGACTATGCGGAAGCATGTAATATGCTGCGATAACGGTTGCAAGTGGTGCATTGGGATCCAGTTCTCCAGCCATAACCAGAACAGGACATTTGATACTATTGAGAATTTCCTTGCTCACGGTGACAGTGTTATAGAAATCGTAAAAATTGTCCCAATAAGCCTGCTTTTTATCCGGCTGAGGGCATATCTCCATCTGGAGCTTCATGAAATCAGGATCAAGAGCCGCCATGTCTTCAATCTTGCTTTTAATGAACTTTCGCGTATGCGGAAGTGCTTCTCCTGCTCCGATGGTAACGATACGGTCAACAACTTCCGGATGCAGATACGCGAGAAAGTAAGCAGAATAGCCACCATCGCTAAACCCAATAGCCTTTACCTTCTGGCCCGGCACACAGTCCTGTATGACTGAATAGACGTCGTTGGCACGCTGCTCGACGCTAACCGGTTTTGTTCCTATTTCCGATTTGCCGTGACCTCGTGTCGAGATGGCGATAACCTTATTAGTTTTCGATAGGCTGTCAATGAATTGCCCCATCTCGTATGTACAGCCTACACCTCCACCATGAAGAATGACGATAGGATTTCCTTCGCCATAGACTTCATAATATATCTTAGCGTCGTCGGCCAGTGCATAGTGGCCTGCTTCGGGGTTATTGCCGTATTGAGTTTTACTGCCGATGTAGGAATCGGGTTGCATGAATACTTTCACACGTCCGGATGATTGAGCTGAGACTGTCGTAAAAGACAATACCATCGCAACGGTAAATGCGAACTTAAGAGCCTGTTGAAAAATCTTGTTCATTCTATCAATTTATTTATTTGTTGGACTTATTTTCGATTGGGAAAGACAGAAGAGTGGTTCCATCTCCTGCATAAAACATAATTACTTCCACATCGGTGTCTCCACGATTCTCTCCATGATGGACAGTACCAATAGTTTCTACAATCGGCTCACCGGCGTGGAAATCCCTTGATGAACCATCCTCACTAACCACCGTCAATGTCCCATTTAGTACAACTCCACAGTTTATTATCTTATGATAATGCAGATTAGTCACGGATTTGGGTGGAAACGTGTATTTGTAAATCGAGACTACAGGTTGAGTACCGGGATACGAAGGCAGCAATGAACCATCCCAAGAATTGGATGTCTCTATGAGTTTTTCTATGGAAACGGTTTTATCCCCGCTGCTGTTTTTTTGCGGTACATTATTCTGATCCGGACTGTCGATATAAGTCTCGGCTCCGGCGCTTGACAATGCCACTCCCGCAATAAAAGCGAAGCAGATAATTGATTTCAAAAAAATATTCATTGTTATGTTTTAATTTTGAGGTTATGTTTTAATTTTTAGCAGGAATTGATAGTGGTGTGTCACCGCCTCCGGCGTAGAACATAAGTACCACAGCATCCACGTCGCCACGGTTTTCTCCGTGGTGAATCTCTCCGTCGGTCTCAACCAAAGGCTCACCGGCATGGAAGTCGTGGAAACTTCCATCCTGACATACAATAGTGAGAGTTCCGCTAAGCACAACTCCACAGTTGATTATCTTATGAAAATGCGGATTGGTCACCGTATGTGGTGGAAAAGTATATTTATATATGGAGATCACAGGAGTTGACTGCGGATAATCAGGCAGTGCCGAACCATCCCATGCTGCTGATGTCTCGATTAATTTTTCCGACTTAATGCCGGTGTTTTCAAGTTCTGATTTCTGTGCCATAGTTTTAATAGTTTATCTTGTGAGGTAAAAGTGTAGCACGTTATGTCAAAGCTGGTTATTGGCATTGATGATGTCCTGAAGCGTGACATGGCTGTTTCGGTATCGAGCATGGGGATTGGCCTCGCCAGCTGTTAAGTATATGGCATTATGCGGACAGTTCTGGACGCAGGCGAAGCAGTGCTCACAGCCGCCAGATGTCTGCGCACGTCCATTGACCACGGTATAATTGCCGCAAGGACAGACACGTGTACATATACCGCATCCAACACAGTCATCCGTGATGGTGAATTGGTAACGGGCCTCGACAGGGAATGTGGGACCATGCTCAAAATTGGGTACTGAGCGGCGTATGAAACTGATATGACGCGCCACATCGTCGACCTGGCCGGCTATCTGTTCCTCAATGTGTTTTGAAGGGTCAAGTGCCTTCTGACGATTCATGTCGAAACCGGGCAACCAATTGTCGACCATTATGATGGCATTGACGTAATCGGGCGTGATTCCGGACTCGCTACAGAGTTTTGTAAAAATCAATGGAGCGTTGTCACAGTTGCAACCGAAGGTAAGGATGCCGAAGAAGTAATCGCACGTGAAAGTTGACTTCCTGATGAACTCCTGCACCATCACGGGAGGCTTCTGCCAATAGATGGGATAGACAATTCCTATCTCGTCGGCTTCCCAACGCATCGGCCCGTGGCCGTAGCGCTTCATCACCTGCGGGATACTAAGAGGCTCACTGCTGAATTGACGTGCCACATAGAGGTCATTGCCCGTGGCGGTGAAATAAAATACAAGTCGTTTGTGGTTCATATCGTCTGCGTCCTTTTGTTTAAAGCCCGGTTACCCGGTCACGATAGCTTCTGAGGGTATCTTCGCCCAGATCTATCAGGCTCTGGAGTTCCTCAATCATGCGGTCACGGTCTTCAGGCAGACGACCTCTGATCGGCGACGGCATAGTGACATGCTCAGCTTTGAATACAGTGGGAATTGTCAGGCAACGCAGGAATTCCTGCATCTCCTCAAAGCGCTCCACTTCGGTTGCCTCCTCATACTTGCCGTCTTTCACATCCTGCATAAGAGGTGTGTCGGGGAAGAGTGTCAACTCGGAGGCATATATCATATCCGGGTGGATGATGTTGCTGACGCGGGCTGTCTCACGTGCATGACTCAACCCATAGTTATGGCCTCCAAGACCACCGAGGAAGTTTCCCACAAATGGCATTCCTGCCTCACCTAGTTTCGACATCTGTTTCACGATATCTTCAGAGGTATAACCCTTATGCATGCGGCGAAGCAGATTGTCATCGCCTGATTCTATACCAAAATAGAAACCACCGTAGCCAGCCTTCGTCAGATCTCGCAACTGTTCAACAGTCTTGTTCTTAAGATTGTCGATTCGCGCATAGCCGCCGATGGAAGTCACCCAAGGAAGATGCTCATGAATAAGATCGGCAACCTCCATGAGCCGTTTGTAAGGCAGTATGAACGGGTCAGCACCCTGTAGGAAAATTCTGTCGTATCTTGGTCCGTATTCTTTAAGTTCGAGGATATCCTCCTCCACCTCCTTTAATGGAGAGGCATGGAAACGGGCATCTTTATAAAATGTGCAGAAATCGCACTTATCATGACTGCATCCGCTGGTCACCTGAAGATAGGCGTCATTAGCCTCGTAAGGAGGTCGGTTAATACCACTTGAAAAATGCATAAATATGTCCTTTCTTTAAGTTTATTTCTAAATTAATTGAAAAGCAAATTCCGTACCACATGGGTTGGCAAATGTATTGCTTCCAAATTTTTCATTCGTATTTATAACATCTGGAATCATCGAAAGTTCTTAAAGTAGTTCCCTAAATATCAATAAATTATGGTTTTGATTTTAGGGTAAGATCCGAAAGCCCGTAATCTACATTCCGCAAGCCTTTGAAAATCATCAAAAGCGATAAAAAGGTTACTGACTAATGAAAAATTACGACTTGTTTAGAAAAAATCATAAAGAATATATACGTAATTTATTTGTAGTTTCCGTCGTCACATATCGATGGTAACGAATAAGCGTCCGGCACGGTCTTTTTTCTGTCCGATGACGGTGCATAGTCGTCATTTTTAGGTACGAAAAACCGCAGAACTAATTAATAGTCTGCGGTTTATTTGCTGGACAAAGCGCCTAAAGGCGATAAGTCTTAAATTTGCCTTGCGTTGTCCGGAAGTTCTTTGCTTATGCAAAGCGCCAAAGGCAATAAATCCGACCCACCAAGTGGAGCTGGGGAGACTTGTTCCTTACACTCCAAATATCGCAGTATCAATTAGATACAGATGCCTAATATTCTTGTGTAACGAATTGGTAACGGTATTTTACCATTCTTCTCCGACGGTTTCTCAACCGCCTCGGAAACCTCTGCTTCCGTAGTGCAAAATTACGGAATTTCCATGAGCCTCAAAAGTCCGAGGGTTCATTTTAACTATTTCTCGGTCAAGTGTAAACTATTCCAAGATTCAATTTCTGTATTGCATATTCAGCAA
>JAIDNJ010000055.1 GCA_029063895.1 Muribaculaceae bacterium
GCGATAGCCTGTCCTACCTTGGCAGCGATTTCAGTTTTTGTTCCTTCTTCTATGCCCTTTGACGAAGCCGAAGCAAGAGTCTTGCCGCTGAGGTCATCGATAAGCTGGACATAGATTTGTTTATTGCTGCGGAAAACCGACATACGCGGGCGCTGGGCGGTGCCGGAAATCTTGCCACGGATGCGGGCTTTGATTTTATTTCTTCTTTGAATCTTTGAGATCATGATAGTGACTAATTTACTTATTTGGCACCGGCCGATTTACCTGATTTACGACGAATGATTTCGCCAACAAACTTGATACCTTTACCTTTGTAAGGTTCGGGTTTGCGGAGCGAGCGGATTTTTGCACAAACCTGTCCGAGGAGCTGTTTGTCGTCGCTTTCGAGGATGATAAGGGGGTTTTTGTTACGCTCTGATTTTGCTTCAACTTTAACTTCGGGGGGAAGCTTGATGAAAATAGCGTGTGAAAAACCGAGTGAAAGTTCGAGAACCTGACCGGTTGCGGTGGCACGGTAACCTACACCGACGAGCTCCATCTCCTTGCGGTAGCCGGTTGAAACACCAACAACCATGTTGTGGATAAGAGCGCGATAGAGACCGTGCTGAGCGCGGTGCTCGCGATCGTCCGACGGACGAGTGATTACGATGTGGTTATCTTCTACCTTTACAGTGAGGTCGGGATTGACGGCCTGGGTGAGTTCGCCTTTAGGTCCTTTTACTGTAACGATGTTGTTGTCGATTTTGACAGTAACACCGGCGGGAATCTCAATGGGAGCTTTACCTATTCTTGACATAAAAATTTCCTCCTATAAGATTAGTAAACATAACAAAGGACTTCACCGCCAATCTTGAGGTCGGCAGCCTGTTTATTAGTCATAACGCCTTTCGAAGTCGAAAGGATAGCGATGCCGAGGCCATTGAGCACGCGGGGCATCTCTTTGTAGCCGGTATACTGGCGGAGACCGGGACGGCTAACACGTTTGAGGTCTTTGATAGCGTTGACCTTGTCGATGGGGTCATACTTGAGGGCTATCTTAATGATACCGGAAGGGGTTTCACCTTCTACAAACTTGTAGTTAAGAATGTAGCCTTGTTCGAAAAGAATCTTAGTGATTTCTTTTTTCAAGTTTGAGGCGGGCACTTCGACAACACGATGGTTGGCTTTGATGGCATTCCTCAATCTTGTCAGATAGTCTGCTATTGGATCAGTCATTTTGATAATTGGTTTAAATTGATTGGGTCACTCCCAACAATATTTAATACTCAGTAGAAATTTTCTTTTTGAGCAGTTGCCTGAAAGGAAAAATCAAAAGTACTTCCCGCGGACGACATTCCGTCCGCGAGAAGACCTGTTCCTTTACCAGCTGGCCTTTTTAACGCCCGGGATGAGTCCGGCCGATGCCATTTCACGGAACTGGATACGTGAAATACCAAACTGGCGGATATAACCTTTGGGACGTCCGGTGATGCTGCAACGGTTGTGAAGGCGAACGTAAGAAGCGTTCTTGGGGATAAGCTGAAGAGCTTCATAGTCGCCGGCAGCCTTGAGAGCTGCTTTTTTGGCGGCATACTTGGCTACGAGCTTTGCTCTCTTGACCTCACGGGCCTTCATTGATTCTTTTGCCATATATGCGAAAATTATTTAGCGTTTTTGAAAGGAAGGCCGAAATTCTTCAACAGAGCGTAACCTTCTTCGTCGGTGTTGGCAGTAGTCACAAAAGTGATGTTCATACCGAGCAGCTTCGAGATGTTGTCAATGTTGATTTCGGGGAAGATGATTTGTTCGGTGATGCCGAGAGTATAGTTACCACGGCCGTCGAGCTTGCCTTCGATACCTTTGAAGTCACGGATACGGGGAAGAGCCACGCGGATGAGACGTTCAAGGAACTCGTACATGCGCTCGCGACGGAGAGTCACACGCACACCGATAGGGTTCTTTTTACGAACCTTGAAGTTTGAGATATCCTTCTTTGAAAGAGTGGCTACAGCTTTCTGTCCGGTGATAGCAGTAAGTTCGTTGATGGCAGTCTCGATGATTTTTTTATCCTGAGTAGCCATACCGAGGCCCTGGTTGATAACGATTTTCTCAAGACGGGGCACCTGCATGGGAGTTGTATATTTGAACTCCTCGGTCAGAGCGGGAACAATGCGCTCTACGTATTCTTTTTTAAGATTAGTTGTGCTCATTATTTAATTTCCTCTCCGGATTTTTTGGCGATACGAACTTTGTTACCGTTCTCGTTGACACGGTAACCTACACGGGTAGGTTTGCCCGATTTGGGGTCGAGGAGCGCCAGGTTAGACAAGTGGATGGGTGCTTCCATCTGGATGCGACCGCCCTGCGGATGCTTGGCGTTGGGCTTGGTGTGTTTTGTCACCATGTTAACACCTTCAACGATGGCGCGTTGCTTTACAGCGTCGACCGAAAGGACACGACCTTGCTTGCTGCGGTCTTCTCCGGCCAGAACTTGCACGGTGTCGCCTTTTTTGATATTTAATTTGCTCATTATTGTGGTTTGTTACGAAGTGAATTTGTTAAAGTACTTCAGGAGCGAGTGAAACAATCTTCATGTTTGTGGCACGAAGCTCACGTGCAACCGGACCAAAGATACGGGTACCGCGGAGCTCACCGGCGTTGTTGAGCAGTACACAAGCGTTGTCGTCAAAACGGATATAAGAACCGTCGGGACGGCGGATTTCTTTTTTTGTGCGGACAACGACAGCTTTAGAAACTGTTCCTTTTTTAACGTCGGAAGAAGGGATGACACTCTTGACCGAGACAACGATGATGTCGCCTACGGAGGCGTAGCGACGACCGGTACCTCCGAGGACATGTATGCAGAGGGCTTCTTTTGCGCCGCTGTTGTCTGCAACTGTTAAGCGAGATTCTGTCTGGATCATAATTATTTGACTTTTTCGATAATTTCAACTAATCTCCATCTCTTGGTTTTGCTCAAGGGACGGGTTTCCATAAGGCGAACAGTATCGCCGATGCTGCACTCGTTGTTTTCATCGTGAGCATGGTATTTTTTTGACTTATTGACAAATTTACCATAGATGGGGTGCTTTTCTTTCCAGCGTATAGTCACTGTGATAGTCTTGTCACCCTTGTTGCTCGATACGACCCCGATGCGTTCTTTTCTAAGATTTCTTTTTTCCATTGTAGTCGGTGTCATTATTTGTTGTTAAGTTCGCGTTGACGCAACTCAGTCTTAACGCGTGCAATCATTTTGCGGTCAGCGGTGATTTTGGCAGGATTATCCACGGGTGAAATAGCGTGGTTAATGGTGAGCTGACGATAGTCTTTCTCCATTTCGGCCAGACGTTCACGCAGATCGGCTGTAGAGAGCTCTTTTATTTCTTCTTTCTTCATTGCTTACACGTTTTGAGTTGGGTCGTAGTCACGACGTACGATAAACTTGGTAGTAACAGGAAGTTTCTGGGCTGCGAGGCGGAGTGCTTCTTTTGCGATGTCAAAGCTTACACCTTCAACTTCGATAAGAATACGTCCGGGAGTTACGGGAGCCACAAAACCTTCGGGCGAACCTTTACCTTTACCCATGCGGACTTCAGCAGGTTTCTTGGTGATGGGTTTGTCAGGGAAGATACGGATCCAGATTTGACCCTGACGTTGCATATAACGGGTAACGGCAATACGGGCAGCTTCAATCTGACGGCCGGTAATCCATTTCGATTCGAGGGTTTTGATACCAAACGAACCAAAAGCCAATTGGTTACCGCGCTGGGCAATGCCTTTCATGCGCCCTTTTTGCTGGCGGCGAAATTTTGTTTTCTTAGGTTGTAACATTGTTGGGTAGATTCAATTGGTTTAACGGTTGTTTTTGGGTTTGCGGAAACCGCCACGACGCTGGGGAGCCGCCGAACGGCCTTCGTTTTTAGCTGCAGAGAACTGGGGAGCGAGGTCACGTTTACCATAAACTTCGCCACGGCAGATCCAAACTTTTACACCGATAACACCTACTTTGGTGTGGGCCTCTACAAGTGCATAATCGATGTCGGCACGAAGAGTGTGAAGAGGAGTACGACCCTCCTTGAACATTTCAGAGCGTGCCATTTCAGCTCCGTTAAGACGGCCTGAGATCTGAATTTTGATACCTTCAGCTCCGGCACGCATTGTTGATGCGATAGCCATTTTCACAGCACGACGATAAGCGATTTTGCCTTCAATCTGACGTGCGATTGTGCTTGCCACAATCTGAGCGTCGAGCTCGGGACGTTTCACTTCAAAAATGTTGATCTGAACATCTTTGTCAGTGATTTTCTTGAGCTCTTCTTTGAGACGATCTACTTCAGCACCGCCCTTGCCGATGATGAGACCGGGACGAGAAGTACATACGGTGATGGTGATGAGCTTGAGGGTACGTTCGATAACGATGCGTGACACGCTTGATTTGGCAAGGCGCACGTTGAGATAATTGCGAAGCTTAGTGTCTTCGAGAAGAGCTGCACTTGCTTTGCGTTTGTTGGCTTCGAACCAGTTAGAGTCCCAGCCACGGATAACACCTAAGCGATTGCTGATTGGATTAACTTTCTGTCCCATTATTTAAGCTTCTTTTTTTGCGTTATCAATTGTATCAATGAACAGTGTCACATGGTTGGCGCGTTTGCGGATGCGGTAACCACGGCCCTGGGGAGCGGGGCGAAGGCGTTTGAGCATAGGCGCGGGATCTACAAAAATAGTGCTGATGTAGAGGTCACCGGTCTGGGCTTTGCGGTCGTTCTTAGCTTCCCAGTTGGCGATAGCCGAACGAAGAAGTTTTTCGAGACGTGCAGCAGCCTCTTTGTTTGAGAATTTGAGAATGCCTAATGCGCGGAACACTTCTTTGCCGCGTACCAGATCGGCCACGAGACGCATTTTGCGCGGTGACGAGGGTATGTTTGTGAGCTTGGCAAAGGATACTTCTTTAAGAGCAGCTTTGCGAGCATCGGCTGATTGTCTTTTTCTTACACCCATTTTATTTAATTTCTTTTTGTTTCAAAATTATTTTACTTGGGCTCGTTTATTTTTTCTTGTTACCTGCGTGACCGCGGAAAGTGCGGGTGGGGGCAAACTCACCGAGTTTGTGACCAACCATGTTTTCGGTAACGTAAACGGGAATGAACTTGTTTCCGTTATGAACTGCGAAAGTATGACCTACAAATTCAGGTGCAATCATTGAAGCACGGCTCCAGGTTTTGATCACAGCCTTTTTGCCGGTCTGGTCCATAGCAGACACTTTCTTTTCGAGTTTGACGCTGATAAACGGGCCTTTTTTTAATGAACGACTCATAGTTGTTGGATTAAATCAGATTACTTTTTCCTTCTTTCGATAATGTACTTCGAAGATGTCTTCTTCGGTGCACGAGTCTTGAGACCCTTAGCGTAGAGACCTTTGCGAGAGCGGGGATGTCCACCTGAAGCGCGACCTTCACCACCACCCATGGGGTGATCGACAGGGTTCATAACAACGCCTCGGTTGCGGGGACGACGGCCGAGCCAGCGTGAGCGACCGGCTTTACCCGAGCTTTCGAGCGAGTGTTCGCTGTTACCAACCACACCGACAGTGGCGCGGCAGGCAGCAAGGACTTTACGGGTTTCACCTGAAGGTAATTTGATAATTGCATAGGTTCCTTCGCGAGAGATGAGCTGAGCGAAAGTACCGGCTGAGCGAGCCATGAAAGCGCCCTGACCGGGACGGAGCTCGATGTTGTGAACGAGTGTACCGACAGGGATATTGCTCAGGGGGAGTGCGTTACCAACTTCGGGAGCAACGTTCTCGCCGCTCACGACAGTTGATCCAACTGTGAGGCCGTTGGGTGCAATGATGTAGGCCTTTGCTCCGTCGACGTAGTAAAGCAGAGCGATACGAGCCGAACGGTTCGGATCATACTCGATAGCTTTAACGACGGCGGGCACACCGTCTTTATTTCTCTTAAAGTCGATGAAGCGGTACTGACGTTTGTGACCACCACCCATATAGCGGGTTGTGAGGTGACCTTCGGCATTGCGGCCGCCGGTACTTTTCTTACCGCAGATAAGAGATTTCTCTGGTGCGTTAGCAGTTGAAGTGCGCTCTACGATTTTGCCGTCGACTTTAACGGCTTCAGTGCGCTTGAAGACACCAATAACTTTGTGACGTTGCCCGGGTGTTGTGGGCTTGAATTTTTTTACTGCCATTTTCTATTATATATTGCTATAAAAGTCGATATTCTGACCCTCGGCAACGGTAATGATGGCTTTCTTGTAGCCCTGTTTTTTACCGCGGAGAAGGCCGCTCTTAGTGTAGCGTGATTTGTTTTTGGCTCTAACGATGAGAGTGTTGACGTTGATGACTTTTACGCCATAGAGTTTCTCGACCAGGTCTTTGATCTGATATTTGTTAGCTTCAAGAGATACACGGAAAGTGTAGCGGTTGAGACGCTCAGTCAGTTGGGTAGCCTGTTCGGTAACGATGGGTTGAATCTTAATATCCATTGTTTTGCCTCCTTGGTTTTAAAGTTTGTTAATAACGTCAAGACCGCCCTCAGTCAGCACAAGTGCGTTGCTGTTGAGGAGCGAATACGTGTTAATATCCGTCGCTGTCATTACTGAGGCGCCGGGTACATTACGAGACGACAAATATACGTTTTTTTCCTGACCTGCTAAAACCAGAAGAATCTTTTTGCCATCAATTTTGAGATTTTTAGCAATTTTTACAAATTCTTTAGTTTTAGGAGCTTCCATAGAGAAGTCTTCAACAACGATAATAGCGTTGTTCTGGGCTTTCAGTGAAAGAGCTGACTTGCGAGCAAGCTGTTTAACTTTTTTGTTGAGCTTGAAGCGATAGTCACGGGGACGGGGACCAAAAACACGTCCACCACCAACGAGAACGGGAGAATTGATATCACCGATACGGCTGCCGCCGCCACCTTTCTGTTTGTGGAGTTTGCGGGTAGAACCAGAAACCTCGCTACGTTCTTTTGATTTGTGAGTACCCTGACGCTGGTTTGCGAGGAACTGTTTCACATCGAGATAGAGAGCGTGCTGGTTAGGTTCGATTCCGAAGATAGCGTCGTTGAGCTGAGCGCGACGACCGGTGTCTTCACCGTTTATGTTATAAATAGCGAGTTCCATTATTTCTCAATTATTACGATTGAACCTTTACTTCCGGGTACTGAACCCTTAATCATCAAGAGGTTGTGCTCGGGGATGATTTTTACAATCTGAAGGTTTTGAACAGTAACACGTTCATTACCCATCTGGCCGGCCATGCGCATACCTTTGAACACTTTTGCGGGATAAGAGCAGGCTCCGATTGAACCGGGAGCACGAAGGCGGTTGTGCTGACCGTGAGTTGACTGGCCTACACCACCGAAGCCATGACGTTTAACAACGCCCTGGAAACCTTTACCCTTGGATGTTCCGACGATATCAACAAATTCAGTATCGGCGAAAAGGTCAACTGAGATAGTGTCACCGAGCTTGTAGTCGGCGCCAAATCCTTTGAACTCGGCCAAGTGACGCTTGGGAGCAACTCCGGCTTTCTTGAAGTGTCCGAGTTCAGGTTTGGTCAGATGTTTTTCCTTCTGTTCCTGGAAACCGAGCTGGAGTGCTTCATAACCGTCTTTCTCAACGGTTTTAACCTGAGTAACAACACAAGGGCCTACTTCGATAACAGTGCACGGCACGTTTTTGCCGTCGGCACTGAAAACGGATGTCATTCCGATTTTTTTTCCTAATAATCCTGGCATTTCTTTGTTGTTTTAAATGTTGGTTGGATTGGTTTTAAAAAAGTTTTGGAGAGAGGTGGGGTTATTTAATTGAGAGGAATCAATTGAGTGCTTGTTAAACTTTGATTTCAACATCAACGCCCGAGGGAAGTTCGAGTTTCATCAGCGCGTCAACTGTCTTGGCAGTTGAGTTGTAGATGTCGATAAGGCGTTTGTAAGAAGAGAGTTGGAACTGCTCACGAGACTTCTTGTTTACGAATGTCGAACGGTTAACGGTGAAAATGCGTTTGTGAGTGGGCAGGGGTATAGGACCGCTGATTACCGCACCGGTAGCTTTAACCGTCTTTACGATTTTTTCGGCCGACTTGTCGACCAGATTGTGATCGTATGATTTGAGTTTAATGCGAATTTTCTGGCTCATATAGTTTGTTGTTTATTTTATTTGAGGAGATCGACACGGCCCTGACATTCGGTCAGAACATTTTTGGCGATTGAGTTGCTGACTTCAGCATAGTGGCTGAAAGACATTGTAGAGGTTGCACGTCCCGAGGTGATTGTACGGAGAGCTGTTACATAACCGAACATCTCGGCAAGAGGTGCTTTAGCTTTAACAACACGGGCACCTGAACGGCTGGTTTCCATACCTTCAACCTGACCACGACGTTTGTTAAGGTCACCGATAACGTCACCCATGTTTTCTTCGGGGGTAACAACCTCGAGTTTCATGATAGGCTCGAGAAGAACGGGACCTGCTTTCTCAGACGCTTTCTTGAATGCCTGAATAGCACAGAGTTCAAATGAAAGCTGGTCAGAGTCAACGGGGTGGAACGAACCGTCGATAACAGTAACCTTGAGGTGTTCAACGGGGAAACCTGCAAGCACACCGTTTTTCATTGCGGTAGTGAAACCTTTCTGGATAGAGGGGATAAATTCTTTAGGAATGTTACCACCCTTAACCTCGTCAACAAACTGGAGATTTCCTTCAAAACCTTCGTCAACAGGTTCTACGCGAACAATAATATCGGCAAATTTACCACGACCACCGGTCTGTTTCTTGAATACCTCGCGGAGTTCAACAGGCTTGGTGATGGCTTCTTTATAAGTAACCTGAGGACGGCCCTGATTACATTCTACCTTGAATTCGCGACGGAGACGGTCGATAATGATATCGAGGTGAAGCTCACCCATACCCGAGATAACGGTCTGACCGGTTTCTTCGTTGGTCTGAACACGGAATGTGGGGTCCTCCTCAGCGAGTTTCTGAAGACCCACGCCGAGTTTATCAAGGTCTTTCTGAGTTTTGGGCTCAACAGCGATACCGATAACGGGTTCGGGGAAGTCCATAGCTTCAAGAACGATAGGAGCGTCTTCAGCACAGAGAGTATCACCGGTACGGATATCTTTGAAACCTACGCCGGCACCGATATCACCGCAACCGATACGATCTTTTGAATTCTGCTTGTTTGAGTGCATCTGGAAAAGACGAGAGATACGTTCTTTTTTACCTGAGCGGCTATTGAGAACATAGCTACCGGCATCGATGTCACCCGAGTACACGCGGAAGAAGCAGAGACGACCTACATAGGGGTCTGTTGCAATCTTGAACGCGAGAGCACACATGGGAGCGTCGCTTGACGGTTGGCGAACCTCTACCTTATCGGGATCAGAAGGATCTGTTCCTTCAACAGCGCCTGCATCGAGAGGGCTGGGGAGGTAAGCGCAGACAGCGTCGAGAAGACACTGAACACCTTTGTTCTTGAAAGAAGATCCGCAAATCATAGGAACGATATCCATTTTCAAGGTTGCATTGCGGAGAGCGCGTTTGATTTCTT
>JAIDNJ010000056.1 GCA_029063895.1 Muribaculaceae bacterium
CCATTAACCCGTCGCGCCGCCATTTTTCTTACCTCCCCCCCCCCCCTTATTAATAATAAAAAGCACGGCAGCAAGTATAATTGCCTGAATTATGAGAGGTGTAGCCGAAAATCTTACTTTGAGCCATTCAGTCAAATTTTTAGGTGAAAAGTGAAGTACAAATCCTGCAATTATTGCAACAACAATGAGAAAATATCCGTCAACGAACTGACGCCACACCTCGGGATGGAAATCATATATGATCTGATGTGTCATCTGTCCTACCTTTTCCATTGATTCAGAACGGAAAAACATAAATCCAAACGCCATCAAATTAAATGTAATCAGGATATTGAAGAATCGACGCACTCGTCCCGGTTTATCATCCTTGCCAATGCCGAAAATGCGCTGATAAATCTTGTGAAATACAAGCAGGATTCCATTCCAAAATCCCCATATCACATACATCCACGATGCACCATGCCACAAACCTCCGAGAGCCATTGTGGTGACAAGATTGGCATGAGACTGCAGTTTGGTACGTGTGCGGCTACCGCCAAGGGGAATGTAAAGATAGTCGCGCAGCCATGTCGACAGCGATATGTGCCAACGACGCCAGAATTCGGTCGGGCTCTGTGATTTGAATGGTGAATCAAAGTTATCTTTGAAACGGAAGCCGAGCAACAATGCTATACCAATCGCCATGTCGGAATAACCCGAAAAGTCACAATATAGCTGAAGCGTGAACCCGTAAATACCCATGAGATTTTCAAACCCCGTGTATAGAGACGGATTATCAAAAATACGATCTACAAAGTTTCCGCTTATATAGTCGGCAATAACAACTTTCTTGACCAATCCGCAAATAATAAGGAAAAATCCTGCTCCGGTCATCCAGCGGTCGGCAACCGGATTTTCTTTTATTTGAGGTAACATATCCTTTGCTCTTACAACTGGGCCGGCCAAAAGCGGAGGGAAGAATGTGAGAAAGAATGTATAATGTAGAAAATTGCGGCACGGTTTTATTTCCCTGCGATAAATATCGACAATATAACTTATCGAACGGAATGTAAAGAAAGAGATACCGGCCGGAAGAATAATGTCGAGTGGATCAAACCGGCTTGACGTTATGTTGGCAAACGCCTCATACAACAAATTGAAATACTTGAAGTATATCAGCATCCCTACATTGACAATCACGTTGATTGCCACTATGAGACACCGTAAAATATTGGGACG
Source organism: Muribaculaceae bacterium (assembly GCA_029063895.1). Taxonomy (GTDB): domain Bacteria; phylum Bacteroidota; class Bacteroidia; order Bacteroidales; family Muribaculaceae; genus CAJUPY01. Next base: position 1,219 of record JAIDNJ010000056.1, read on the forward strand.
TGTCATTCCTAGTATTGAACCGAGCACGTAGTCAAACACACAGACACCCAACAAAATAAAACAATATTCGGCACTTGATTTATAGTAGAAATACAATGAGAACAAGATAACGAAAATCATCTTGAGCCACTGCACGCGTCTCAATATCGTATATATAGCCAGAAAGCCAAAGAATAAAAGTAAAAACAATCCCGTATTGAAAAGAAGCGGGCTTGCTGGATCGTAACTCAGTACACGGCGAAGTGCCACATCTATATCATTCATCATTTATCGTGTGATAATTATGGTTTTGCTATTATTGCATTCATTATAGCCTCATAAGTAAGATCTCCGGTGACTTCATATCCAAGAAATGTGTCATGAATACGGTCTTTACTCATAAGAGACGACTCAATCCACTTGTCCGAAGCTCCGTCACCGCCGGCAATCTCATACCAATCATAAACCGGAATGGAATGGCGTTTACCATATTTGACTATTACATCGCGAATGCTTTTGACTTTATCATTTATTTTATAATTTCTTGAAACCGAATAGACCGTACGACGCTTTCCCGAACGGGTGCGACGTGTGCGTGTCACCCGTTGGGCCTTCTGACATTCCATCGGCGTCGTCAATAATATTTTGGCCGAGGGATTGTTACGTTTGATATCTTTGACAAGATAATCAATCTCGGCCTCGACCATATCATCGGTAAAACTGCCAAATGCCTCATTGGTACCGAGACTGACAATCACCAGATCGGGTTCAAGCATCGATATATCGCGCCCCATTGAGCCTAAACGGTTATAAGATGCATAAGTTGCCCCGTTATTGCCGATAGCATGATAACGCACACCCGAGTCTTTTCCCATCAATTCTGTTCCAAAAATTGTAACAGGTTCAAAACTATGGGCATTGATTGTTACCGACGGTTCGTTACGGTCAAGAAATATGTCGACATAATCATCGGTATAATCGGTGATGAAACCGACGTCCTCTTCATCCTCATTGAAAACACGGTCAATAAAAATCTTATCGTTGGCAAATATCCTTACAGTTTTGAAATCTTCACCTTCGGGTTTACTTTTGACAAGCGTGGATAATTTCAAATCATATTTAAGAGTTTTTGGTGTAAAAGCCACTCCGGTAAATCCCATATCGGTCATCCATGGCATTTTGAGCAGCTTGGCCGATGTAACGGGAGCTGTCGTTTCAAAGCGGTAATTGAACGGTTCGTTGGTCCCGGCTATTTTTAACGGGGTGATAAGTCCGCGGCCGCCACTGCCAAAACGTTCCTGAAAATGGTCTCGTATGCGCGATGTCGATACATCGGCCTGAATGTGGGAATCGCCGATATGGACAACATTGAACGTGCGGCTTGGTGTCTGGCTCAAAAGAGTTGCAAGCGATGACCAATTGTCTCCATTTAACGAGATATAATTTGAATCAGACTTGATATATGGATAGGCACTGAGATCAAACGAAACCTCGGTTCCGGTAATTTCGACAGTATTCTCTCTTTCGGCGGCTTGATTTTCGTCGTCGTTTTCAGGAACGATACCAAACGTTGCAAACGTAGCTATCGCTATAGCCAAAAGAAGATGTACTCGTCTAATCATTAAGCGAATTGTTTAATGATTCAACAAATAAACGGCTAAGTCGTTCACCTCCTTTACCCGATAAATGGATATAATCTTTGTTAACATGGCCTGTGCGGGCCCAGTCAACGACCGAATTTTCTCCACCCATAGCAGCTCGTGTGTCCCAGAACAGCACCCCGAGTCGGCGGGCCATATTACGTTGTGACTCGACAAGTGTTGTTACCACCGGCATCGAACGTATTTCAGTACCGGCTTTCTCTCCTCGGTCTCCGATGCCCATGACAAGGATATCGGCATTGGGATAACATTGTCTGATATTATTGATGGCTCGCTCCATCATTTTGATATAGGCCGAGTAATCTTTTTGAACTGATGACAAAGCGTTGGTTCCATACTCGACTACTATGATGTCATAATCAACAAATCGACGCATCTGAGCAGCCAAATCAGGCGATATTGTAGAATGCTTGATTCCTGAATAACCTCTGATTGACATGTTGTCAACCGCAATCCCGACCGATTTGTCAAGATATACGCCTAAAACAATAAGCGACGAATTTGATGCGCTGATTTTAAACTTTGAGGTATTTCCGTTGACAAGAATCTGTTGGACTTCTTCTGAACCTTCAATATTAAACGACTCGTCACCGTTATCAGTTGATACATTAATGGTTAAATCGGTAGGAGCAATAAAAAGGACACGGCTTCGGTCCCATTCGGCTGCATGAGATTTACGCTTGGAACCTTTATATGTGGTCAATGCCATTCCCTCGGCAGCCGGTGAATAGTAAAATCCCTGGAGAGTAGGATAATTTTTACCGGCTTTACGGAAATCAAATTCTTTCCATCCCGAACAGCTTTGAGTAACTGATTGCCTGAATCCGGTCAGGCTACTTGAAGCAGGTACATACCCAACTCCACCCCCGCTATAAAGTTCCTGAAGTTTTTCTCTGACATCCTGCGTAAAAATATCGCCTTCGATATACGAATCCCCGATTACGGCAATTCGAGCAAGCTGTCCGTTTGACAACGCCCTTTTTAAATTTTTAAATCCTGTACCGTTGGGAGTATAATCTTCTATCTGTCCGTTTCCGGTTGGAATGACAGGGCGTAGTTGTTCCGGTTCGTCTACCTGAATTTGACTCTCGTCTGGGTTACGAGATATCGGCGCGAACGTATGAACCGGTTCCGGCTCACTGGTTTGTTCCTGAACATTATTAACTTCATTGGCAGCCGAATCTTCAATTGCATCAATCATAACAATATCCAAAGGTACCGAATCAACATTTTCAGCCAAATCTTCCTCGGCAAAATTCTGAGTCATCTCAAGCAAGTCAGGGTCGATATATGTCTCGGTATTGACAACTATTTCGGCAGGTTTATCCGATAAGTCGGCCAAAAGATTGTAATCCTTCAGCTTGCCTCCTGAAATCTTTGAAAGAGGGGCAAAAGAAACCAGAACAAGGATTATAATCGCTACTGACAAAATCAGCAGCGGACTACCTGGATCCGAACCATTTTGATTATTATATCTTTTTTGTGCCATTGAATTTTACTTTGATGCGGCGTCTAAATTTCGCCTTAAAAGTTCTGTTTTATTTTCGGTCTCTATCCATTCAGCCTCAGGGTTTGAGGCCGATGTGATACCACCGCCTGTATAGATGCAATATCTTGATGAAGAAAAATTAATACATCTTAGATTTACATAAGCCTTGAAATTATGGCTGTCGCTCAGGGCTATGAAGCCACCATAGCATCGGCGGGGATGCAATTCAAAGCGGTTGATTTCTTCGATTGCGTTGTCAAGAGGAAAACCGCCGAGTGCGGGAGTCGGATTCAACCGGTTGATAATGCCGGGTAATTGATCAACTGTTAACGTGCCTGTAAAAATATCGCATATATGTTTTACAGGAGGAAATACATAGTCATCCATTCTCCTGACAATATAGTCAACACCACACTCTTTCAACTCATCGCCTATATATCGGGTAACGATATTCTGTTCTTCGACAGTTTTCTCATCCCACGGTGTGGTTTCATTCCACGGTCGGGTTCCTGCAAGTGACATTGTCATGAAACGTTGAGTGTCACAGTCATAATCAATCAGTATCTCGGGACTTGTACCAAGCCATGCCCCCGTTTGAGGCGTAAAGTATAAATACCTGAATGTTAATGGGTATGATTCAAACTGATTGATAATGAGACGCTCGATGTTGACACCCGACATATCACCGCAAATCGTCCGTGAAAATACTGTTTTACCACCTCGGTTTTTAAGTCGCTCGATGAGCAATGAAAGACGTTCGATATAACGGTCATGACCGGTCGATTTGCCATAAGGTACAAGTCCGTCAGGCATAATCTCGGGAGACAGCTTAAGGATATCCGTGGCCCCGGTCTCGTCACAAATGGTCAGGGCGCGTTCAAAACGTCCGAGCCACGGACTGATGATAAACCTTCGCTCAGACCTGCACGAACAGCTACCGGGCATCGACTGATTGGCAAAAAAATGACTCTCTGACTCACTCGGCAAGATGTAATATACAAATGGAATATTATAGCGCAGACAGTGCAATGCCGCCATTATATTCTCTTTGTTTTTCATTTCAGTCAATTTTTTGAGCGGTTAGCTCGAATGGCATCGCTCCGGTAATTTTTACTTTTACATATTGTCCCGGGGAAAGTCTCATATTTTTCTCGACAAGCACTTCAGGGTCAACCTCGGGCGAATCAAATTCGGTTCGGCCGATATAGTAATCGTCCTCCTCCCGGTCAATAACAACAGTCATTACCTGTCCTATCTTTGATTCTTGAATTTCAAGAGAAATCTGTTCCTGAAGTTCCATGAGTTTGTCAAGGCGCTCTTGTTTAACTTCCTGTGGGATAGAATCTTTGAAATGCTTGGCTCCGTAGGTGTCTTCCTCTTCACAATAGGCAAAAGCGCCCATTCGTTCAAATCGTGTTTCCCTGACAAAGTCCATAAGCTCGTCAAATTCTTTATCACCCTCACCCGGGAAGCCGACCATAAGAGTGGTTCTCAGGTGTATCCCCGGAACTTCACGCCTTATTCGGGCAATCAATTCACGGGTTTGCTTACCATCAAAATGACGGCGCATGTTTGAGAGTACTTTATCGCTGATGTGCTGAAGGGCAATATCAAGATATTTGCACACGTTGGGATGACGTGCCATTACCGGAAGTATATCGTATGGGAAATCAGCCGGATAGGCATAGTGAAGACGTATCCATTTGACACCGGTTATTCCTGCCATACGGTCAATCAGTTCGGCAAGGCTATGTTTACCATATAAATCAAGGCCATAGCTCGAAAGGTCTTGGGCTATAATGTTAAACTCGGTGATTCCTCGCTTGACAAGACTCTTTATCTCTTCAAGAATTTCTTCAATAGGACGTGATTTAAACCGACCTGTGATCAATGGAATTGCACAGAACGAGCAAAAACGGTTACAACCCTCGGCAATTTTGACATATGCGTTTGACGGACCGGTCGTAATCTTGCGGTCATAGACCGGGTTGGCATATTGTTTTTTGGACAAATCACCGACAAGAGCGGGCCAGTCAAACTTACCATACCAGCGGTCTACTTCAGGAATCTCGGTTTTCAATTGGTCGGCATATCGTTGGGACAGACATCCCATGACACACACGCTCTCAATGTCACCTTCTTCCTTGATTTTGACCGCCTTGAGAATTTCTTCGATAGATTCCTCTTTGGCATCACCGATAAATCCACAGGTATTTATTACTACGATATCGCGTTTTTCGCCCGGTTTGGCAAGTCGGAACCCCGCTTCGTCGAGCATTTTCATTAGGCGTTCCGAGTCAACGAGATTCTTTGAACACCCGAGCGAAATAACTTCAATGACTTTTTTTGTCATTTTATTTTTTCCCAAAGAGTGATTCTACAAATTCCTGTTTATGGAAAACCTGAAGGTCTGAGATACCTTCTCCCAGTCCAATATATTTTACAGGAATCTTAAACTGGTCGCTGATACCGATCACAACACCACCTTTAGCCGTTCCGTCGAGTTTTGTGACGGCAAGCTCGTTAACCTCGGTGGCAGCCACAAACTGTCGTGCCTGCTCAAAAGCATTCTGACCTGTTGAGCCGTCAAGCACAAGAAGAACTTCATGGGGAGCGTCAGGTACAACCTTCTGCATCACTTTGCGTATTTTTGTAAGTTCGTCCATCAGGCCCTTTTTATTATGAAGACGACCGGCTGTGTCGATAATCACAACATCAATGTCGTTTGCTTTAGCCGACGATAGAGTATCAAAAGCGACAGCTGCCGGGTCGGCTCCGAGTTTTTGTTTTATAACAGGAACATCAGCACGTTTGCCCCACTCTTCAAGCTGCTCGACAGCAGCCGCACGGAATGTATCGGCCGCACCGAGCATAACTTTGTTGCCGGCCTCTTTAAAACGGAAGGCGAGTTTACCTATTGTTGTAGTCTTGCCTACACCATTGACACCGACAACCATGATTACGTGAGGTTTATGTCCTGCAGGAACAGTAAAATCCTCAAGCGATGATGTAGATGGGGCATCGGCAACGAGCATATCGGTAATTTCCTCACAAAGCATCCTGTTAAGCTCGTCGGTACCGACATATTTATCTCGCTTGACACGTTCCTGGATTCGGTCAAGAATTTTTAGAGTGGTCTCGACACCTACATCCGATGTCAGGAACACCTCTTCAAGATTGTCAAGAATGTCATCGTCAATAGCCGATTTACCGGCGACAGCACGTGCGATTTTAGCAAAGAAGCCCTGTTTTGTGCGGTCAAGACCTTTATCAAGGGTTTCCTTTTCCTGTTCTTTCTTTTTTTCCTTTGATGAGAATAAATCAAAAAATCCCATTATATCTTGTTTAAAATCGTTTTCCTATCATTTTTCAAACATACGGGCCATCGAGCGCTTATCTTCACGCTCTTTGATTGACTGTCGTTTGTCATATTCTTTTTTACCACGGCCTATACCGATTACGAGTTTGGCGAGTCCCCTGTCATTGATAAACAGGCGCAGTGGAATAATCGAGAATCCCGATTCCTTGCCATTTTTTTCAAGACGTCCTATCTCTTTCTTGGTCAGCAACAATTTGCGATCTCGGCGTTCGGCATGATTGTTATATGTACCGTAGAAATACTCGGCAATATACATGTTCTTGACCCAGACCTCACCGTTGACTACATAACAGAATGAATCGACAAGACTCGCTTTACCGTTTCTGATAGACTTTATTTCTGTGCCGGTGAGAACAATTCCGGCTGTAAAAGTATCGGTAATTGCATAGTCAAAAGTGGCTCTGCGGTTCTTTATATTTATATCTTTAGGGTTCATGTCAACAGCATTTCAAAAAAATATTGTAACAGATAGGTCGGCAGGAGAATGGCAAACACCGACAAAAACGTAAAGTGGCCTACCCTACCGGGAACCACACCCATAAAATCGGACCCCTTCCACATGAGAAGTGCTACGAGAAACGGGAAAAATTGAAGCAATGAATGCTCTATTGGAATCAAATTGGAGAGAAGGGCGAGTAACACCAATACTCCCAGATTGTATATTATAAACGTCGAAGCCCGTTTTTGGTCAAGTTCATATACCTCTCCTTCATTGTTACCGTTTGCCGGTTCGCTCAGTATTTTTGAAGCGAATGACGTGAAAATGAGAACTGCAAAATAGTAAGTGACAAAAAAGCGGATAAATGTAATGACCGCCGCCTGAATACAGCCTACCAATGTTGCGTCAACATTAAACAGCAAAGCACAAAATGATGCGGCCGATGCCAATCCGGTCAATGGGAACAGACCTTTGGATAGCAGCACATCAACACGTACATCAGCTTTGGCGATGTCTTCCCACCCATTGTGGGGCGACAACACCAGCTGAAGCATATATTTGAGAAAACTCAGCATTTAAGAGTGTGGTTGAATAAATTTTATTTTAACTCTATATAATAATCATACAAAGTTACAACATTTTAAAATGTTGACAAAATAAATCGTCAACCACCTCTTAAAAAATAATAGGGAAACGTTATTTATACATAAAACGTTTAATCGAACGCTTTGGTGTTTTCTCAAATTCCTGATGCATTATTTCCATTGAGGCCACCTTTTCATAAGAGGCTACTTTAGAGTTGAGATCGGCGATATTCTTTACCATCTGGTTTTCTATCGCGGCGTCGTCAATCTTCTCGGCCTTGGCTTTTTCATAGTCCGGGTAAATTAGAGCCACAAGTTTGCCTTCACGATCGACAATCAGCGACTCGGCCACAAACGGCATATTGTTGAGTTTCGCCTCAATCTCTTCAGGGTAGATATTTTGTCCTGACGGGCCTAAAATCATTGACTTATTACGTCCTCTGATATAAATATATCCGTCGGTATCGAGCTGACAAACATCCCCGGTATTCATCCATCCGTCACGAAAGACAGCATCGGTAGTTTCCTGATTTTTATAATATCCTTTCATGACATTGGCTCCGCGCACCCAAAGTTCGCCGGGAACATTGAACGGGTCGGGTGAATCAATTTTAACTTCCATGCGGTCAACGACTTTACCAACCGACCCCTGATGATAGGTCGACCATTCATCATAGGCAATGAGCGGCGCACACTCGGTCATGCCGTAACCAACTGTATAAGGGAATTTTATCTTACGCAGGAATTTTTCAACCGTCGGGTCAAAAGCAGCCCCTCCGATAACAATTTGACGG